>JAFHCF010000244.1:0-78679 GCA_048497495.1 Prosthecomicrobium sp. | reverse complement strand
GCGCGGCGAGGCGGATCAGCAGCGCGTCCCAGAACCGGCGCCGCTGTTCGATCGCCTCGCGGGCGGCGCGCTGCAAGGTCACCATCGCCTCGGCGTCGTCGCCGACGATCTCGGTGATCATCGCCGCCGCCGCCGGTCCGTGCTCGCCGGAATCGAGTTCGACGTGACGCTCCAGATAGAAGACCATCACCGGCACCGTCTCCGGGTCGATCCGCCAGCGTGTCAGCAGGGCGCGGAACATGTCGGGGATGACGTTCTCGCGGCCGTGGAAGAAGCTGCCGAGCACTTGCGGGAGCGATCCGCGCAGGGCGGTCGCGAGGGTGGCGCGGACGAAGGCGGCGGGGCCGGCCTCGAGGCAGGCCGCCTCGATCGCCCGGGCGGGGTCGAGGCCCTGCTTCAGGAGGTCGACGAAGCGCGTCACCGGGGCCTCGTCGGCGCCGACCTCGGCCATCGCCTCGAGATAGAGCCCGTAATGGCTGAGATGACGGCCGCCGGGGGCGATGTCGGTCTCCTCGCCGAGGACGATCTCGTTGACCAGGCGGGCCGCCTCGGGGTGCGGCGGCGGCGTCCAGGGCAGCGTCGTGGTGGTCAGGTCGCGCTGCAGGCGCTTCAGCAGCGTCATGAAGTCCCAGACGGCGAAGATGTGCCACGCCATGAAGACCCGCAGGGCCTCGATCGTGTCGATCGCGGCGAACACCGGATGATCGGCGAGGGCGCGATGGGCGATGTCGATGTCCGCCCGAAGGGCGCGAATTTCGTCGTTCACGAGGGAGTCTCCGGGGGATCGGTGGAACGGGTGGAATGGGTCGCGGCGGCCTCAGGCGGCGGGCCCGTCGGTCTCGGTCCTCGCCGCCCAGTCGATCATCGCCGTGCCCCAGGCGCGGGCGGTCTCGGGATCGAGATCGATCTGGGTGATGCGATGGCCCTCGCGGACGATTACTCGGAGCATCTTCATGCCGCTGTCGAAGACGATGTCCTCGAGCCGGACCTCGCGGCGATAGGGGGCCTCGAGGGTGAGGAGGGGGGTGCGCTCGGCGATGGTCATCAGCGGTTGCCCAGGCCGGGCTTGTGGCCGCCGGCGCGATAGAAGGCGAGTTCGAGACGCTGCTGCCAGTCGCGCGGGGTGTCCTGGAAGTCGGGCTTCAGATCCATTTGGAGCACCACCATGCCGTCGCGCCCGGCGGCCTCGACCAGCCGTTCCAGTTCGAAATAGGAGGTCACCTCGCGGTGGGAGATGATCAGGTCGCTGAGTTGGGCCATGGGTTCGTCCGAATGAGGGAGTGAGGGGGCTCTTCAGGCGGTGACGCCGGGGCTGCCGAAGAGGCGGTCGTAGGAACGTAGGCGCAGCAGCAGCCTCGTCGAGGTGGGTTCGTCGCCGAAGCCGGTGCGGTCGTGCAGCACGTTGTTGCAGACGACCCCCTGGCCGGCCTCGAGCCGCAGGCGGAAGATCAGCGGATCGTCGGCGCAGATCTCCTCCAGGGCGGCGACCGCCGCGCGGGTGAGGGCGTCGTCGGCCCAGCCGATGTGGCGCTTGCGCGCGGTGTAGCGCATCAGCAGGCCGCCGGTCGCCGGATCGATCTCGAAGACCGGGCCCACCGCCTCGCCGCGGACGCTGCCGTCCTCCTCGACCGAGGGCGGGATCGACATGGCGGAGGGCCGCATCAGGGCCTCGACGAAGGCGGGATCGCGGTCGCGCAGGCGGATGTAGGCGATCTCGTGATCGAGCAGCGCGTTGACGCCGCCCGACGAGGCCGGCCGCACGCAGTGGAGCACCATGGCGCGGATGGCGCGCGTCGGACCCTCGTAGGCATAGTAGCCGTCGGTGTGCCAGCCGATCGGCCGGGTCGAATAGGGGATGAAGCCGGAGCGATGCGCGTCGGTCGCCACCTCGATCGGGACGATGCCGTCGGGACCGGCGGAGCGGTGTTTCTCGAACCGGGCGAGGCCGCAGGCCGACGCCAGCGCCGACACGGCGCGGCGGGCGTAGGCCTCGTCGGCGGCGCCGGAGGCGAAGCGATAGACGCACATGTCGGCGCGCCCGCAGGCGCGGGCGATCGCCGCGAGGTCTTGCGGGGAGGGCGCCAGCGGGTCGGCGATATCGACGAAGAGTTCGGCGGGATCATGCGGATGGGCCGCCAGCTTGGCGTCGCGCCAGCGCCCATAGGCGGCCTCGTCGGCCAGCGAAAAGGGCCCGGAAGTCGGCGAATCTGAAATTACAGCGGAACCCTGTTTAGCCCCGACGAAGGTATCACCACCCTGCATTCCGCCATTCCTCCCGATCGCGCCGCTTGTCGAACCGAGTCCGATGCCTGCGTCAAGTTATTGTTTTCATGCGTTTTTATGTGTTTTATCCGTGAAAGTGCGAAGGCTTCAAAACTGAAATTATAGGAGTTCGATGCAGATCGATTGAAATGGCTCATTGCAATTCTTGAAAATCAGAATAGCATCATATTCGAGAGATCGCATATAACGGAATTCGAGAGTGGCTTCGGCGATGCGAATCGAATGCGCATCGAGGAGGCCATCGGCTTGCAGGAAGCGTCCCACGCCGAATGCGAGTCCGGAGATGAATGAGACGTCGTTCGCCGCAGGCCTGGGTCAAGGGTCGCGGGGCAGAAACGACGAAGGGATCGGGCGGTGAGAACCGCTCCCATGGAAACGCACCGAAGGAGACTGTCATGATGGGGCGCGACGCCGAAGGGGACGTCACCAAGCATCCGACGCCGAACCTGGACCAGCTCGAGAGCGGCCCGTGGCCGAGCTTCGTCACCGGTCTCAAGCGGCTTCGTGATTCCGGCGGCAAGCAATATGCCGGGATGATGAACGACCTGCTCGGCCAACTCGAGCACTCCTATACCAACCGTCTCGGCTACTGGAAGGGCGGCACCGTCTCGGTGTTCGGCTACGGCGGCGGCGTCATTCCGCGCTTCTCCGAAGTCGCCGACAAGTTCCCGGAATCGAAGGAGTTCCACACCCTTCGCGTCCAGCCGCCGGCGGGCTATCACTACGACACCGCGATCCTGCGCCAGATGTGCGACATCTGGGAGGAACACGGTTCGGGCCTGATCGCGCTGCACGGCCAGTCCGGCGACATCATGTTCCAGGGCTGCAAGACCGAGAACGTCCAGAAGGCCTTCGACGCCCTGAACGAGATCGGTTTCGACCTCGGCGGCGCCGGGCCCGCGCTGCGCACCTCGATGAGCTGCGTCGGTCACGCGCGCTGCGAGATGTCGATGTACGACGAGGTCAAGGCGCATCGCTCGGTGATCAACGAGTTCCTCGACGAGATGCACCGCCCGTCGTTCCCCTACAAGTTCAAGTACAAGTTCTCGGGCTGCCCGAACGACTGCGTCAACGCCATCCACCGCGCCGACTTCGCGGTGATCGGCACCTGGCGCGACGACATCAAGATCGACCAGGAAGAGGTCAAGGCCTACGTGGCGGGCCACGGGCGCAAGTACACCATCGACCACGTCGTGGCGATGTGCCCGTCCCGCGCGGTCAGCCTCAACGACGACGACACGATCGAGATCGACAATCGCTCCTGCGTGCGCTGCATGCACTGCATCAACGTCATGAACAAGGCGCTCGCGCCGGGTGACGATCGCGGCGCGACGATCCTGATCGGCGGCAAGCGCTCGCTGAAGGTCGGCGACCTCATGGGCACCATGGTGGTTCCGTTCTTCAAGCTGCAGACCGACGAGGACTACGAGAACCTGGTCGAATTCTCCCGGACGATCATGGAGTTCTTCGCCGAGAACGCGCTCGAGCACGAGCGTGTCGGCGAGACCATCGACCGTATCGGCCTGCCGGCCTTCCTGGAGGCGGTCGGCATCGAGCCCGACCCCAACATGGTGAAGCAGCCGCGTACCTCGAGCTACGTGCGCACCGACGACTTCACCATCGAGGCCGACAAGTACTTCGAGCGTAAGGCGCGCGAACAAGCGGCCGAATGACCTCATGATCGAAGAGGCCCGGCCGCGCATCGGCCGGGTCCCCATTCCTGCGCGCCGTTTCGAGCGCGCATCAGTCACGCACGACATTTCCCTTGGGAGGGAATCGAGATGAGCGAAGCCCAGACGGCCAAGAAGCCGCGGCTGCCCGACGAACACGGGGTGCCGGATCCGTTCCAGTACATGCATCCGATCATGAAGAAGAACTACGGCAACTGGGCCTGGCACGATCGACCGCGTCCGGGCGTGTTGCACCACGTCGCCAAGAGCGGCGACGAAATCTGGACGGTGCGCGCCGGGACCCAGCGCCAGATGGACGTCGGCACGATCCGCAAGCTCTGCGAGATCGCCGATACTCAGGGCGAGGGCCACGTCCGCTTCACCACCCGCTCCAACATCGAGTTCATGGTCGGCGACTTCTCCAAGGTTCCGGCGCTGATCCAGGCGCTCGGCGCCGAGGGCTTCCCGATCGGCGGCACCGGCAACTCGGTGTCGATGATCAGCCACACCCAGGGCTGGCTGCATTGCGACATCCCCGGCACCGACGCCTCCGGCGTGGTCAAGTCGCTGATGGACATGATGCATCACGAGTTCACCCACGAGGAGATGCCGAACCGGGTTCGCATCACCACCTCGTGCTGCCAGATCAACTGCGGCGGCCAGGGCGACATCGCCATCAACGTCCAGTACACCAAGCCGCCGAAGATCAACCACGACCTCGTCGCCAACGTCTGCGAGCGTCCGGCGGTGGTGGCGCGCTGCCCGGTGGCGGCCATTCGTCCCGCTCTCGTCGACGGCAAGCCGTCGCTCGAGGTCGACGAGAAGAAGTGCGTGTGCTGCGGCGCCTGCTATCCGCCGTGCCCGCCGATGCAGATCAACGGCGCCGACAGCACCAAGATCGCCATCTGGGTCGGCGGCAAGCACTCGAACGCCCGTTCGAAGCCCGCCTTCCACAAGCTGGTGGTCGCCAATCTGCCCAACAACGCTCCGCGTTGGCCCGAGGTCGAGGAGGTCGTTCGCAAGATCCTCTACGCCTACAAGGACAACGCCAAGGACTACGAGCGCATGGGCGAGTGGATCGACCGCATCGGTTGGCCGCGCTTCTTCGATCTGACCGGCCTCGCCTTCACCAAGCATCACATCGATACCTGGGTCGGGGCGCGCCACAACATGAACATGTCGGCTCACGTCCACTTCTGATCGAGCCCGGTCGGGTGGGAGGAGGGCCCATCCGACCGGCGCCATCGGCGAGAAGAAAAAAACAATCGGGGGAGGAAGTCCCGTGAAATTCGGAGTGGTGGTCAACGAAGGCCCCTATACGCATCAAGCGTCTGATACGGCCTATCAGTTCACCCGCGCGGTTCTGGAGAAGGGGCACGAGATCTATCGTGTGTTCTTCTACCACGACGGGGTGAACAACGCGACGCGCCTGACGGTTCCGCCGCAGGACGAGCGCAACGTGCAGAAGAACTGGTCGGAGCTGGCCGAGAAGTACAATCTCGACTTGGTCGTGTGCATCGCCGCGGCGCAGCGTCGCGGCATCCTCGACGAGAGCGAGGCCAAGCGCCACGGCAAGGGCGAGGGCGCGGCCAATCTGGCTCCCGGCTTCCGCATCTCCGGTCTCGGTCAGTTGATCGAAGCCGGCATCCAGTCCGACCGTCTCGTGGTCTTCGGCGACTGAGGGGAACCAACATGTCCGACAACAAGCGTTTCCTCTACGTCAACCGCAAGGGGCCGCACGGCACCGTCTATGCGTTGGAGAGCCTCGAGGTGGTGCTGATCGGCGCCGCCTTCGAGCAGGACGTCAGCCTCGCCTTCCTCGACGACGGCGTGTTCCAGCTGATCAAGCGCCAGGTCACCACCGGCATCGGGGTGAAGAACTTCGCGCCGGTCTATCGGGCGCTCGGCGACTACGACGTCAAGAAGCTCTTCGTCGAGCGCGAGAGCCTCGAGGAGCGTGGTCTCTCGGTCGACGATCTGATGGAGATCGTCCACGAGGACGACGACGAGGAAGAACACAATTCGATCGAGATCGTCGACCGCGCCCGCATGGCCGAAATCATGGCGGCGCAGGACGTGGTCCTGAGTTTCTGAGAAGGATCACGCCGATGTCGACGCTCCACACCGTGAACAAGTCGCCCTTCGAACGCGGCAGCCTCGCCTCGGCGCTGGCGCACGCGCTGCCCGGCGATGCCGTGCTTCTGATCGAAGACGCCGTGGTCGGCGCGCGGGCCTCCGCGACGAAGACCGCCGAGATGCTGAAGGCCGCGATGCCGGGCTGCACGCTCCACGTGCTCGGTCCCGATCTCGCGGCCCGCGGAATTCCCTTGACCGACGTCGTCGACGGGATGACCGTCGTCGATTACCCAGGGTTCGTCGACCTGGTGGCCGGTCACGACAAGACTCAAGCCTGGCTGTGAATTCAGGCTGGAACGACAAGACGATACCCCTCGGAGGAAATCATGAGCTACCATTACAACGGACAGGAAATCGCCGCGGACGAGGAAGGTTACCTGACCGATCTCTCCCAGTGGAACGCTGAACTCGCCCTGCTCATCGCCGAAGATGAGAAGGTCAAGATGACCGACGAGCATTGGGAAGTGGTGAACTTCCTGCGCGAATATTACGACGAGTACCAGATCGCCCCGGCGATCCGGGTGCTGACCAAGGCGCTCAAGAAGCGCATGGGCGAGGAGAAGTCCTCGAACAAGTACCTCTACGAGCTGTTCCCCTATGGGCCGGCCAAGCAGGCGTGCAAGATCGCCGGCCTGCCCAAGCCGACCGGCTGCGTCTGACGCATTCGCTTCGAGCGGCCGCGCGACGCGGGGCCGCTCGGATGCTCGGTTTCGCGACCTGATTCTGGTCTTTTTTTGCGGATGGCAGGGGGAACGCCCGTGCTGACGACGATCTATGCTTGTCTCTTCTATGTGGCGACGGTGGTTCTGGTGGTGGGATTCGCCAACCGGATCCGTCAGTTCGCCATGACTCCGGCGCCTCTGAAGATCCCGACGATGCCGGCGCCGACGACGAAGACCGGCGTCGCCTTCCGCCTGCTGCGCGAGGTCACGCTGTTCGAGAGCCTGTTCAAGGCGAACAAGTGGATCTGGGTCTTCGGCTGGGTCTTCCACGTGGCGCTGCTGGTCGTGCTGATCCGCCACCTGCGCTACTTCGTGCAGCCGGTGCCGGAAGTGCTGGCGCTCGTCCAGCCCCTCGGCGTGCTCGCTTCCTTCGCCATGGTCGCCGGCCTCCTCGGGCTGTGGGGCCGGCGCTTCCTGGTCGATCGCATCCGCTACATCTCGGGGCCGTCGGATCATCTGATGCTGGCGCTGCTGGTCGCCATCGGCCTCTCCGGCATGATGATGAAGTTCGTCGCCCATACCGACATCGTCGGGGTCAAGGCCTTCTTCCTCGGGTTGATGCGCTTCGACATCCAGCCGATCCCGGCCGATCCGATCCTGCTTGTCCACCTCGCGCTGGTGGCGTCGCTGATGATCGTCTTCCCCTTCTCCAAGCTGGTTCATGCCGCCGGCGTGTTCTTCTCGCCCTCGCGCAATCAGGTCGACAACTCTCGTGAGGTTCGTCACCTGGCGCCGTGGGCGGCGAAGCTCGAAGCCGACAGGGCGAGGTGAGCGCGATGGACATCAAGACCGACACGCTCGACGAGATCGACTTCGATCCCTTGGAATTGCCGGTGATGTGCCCCGGCGCGATGGAGGCCTCCAAGCCCTGGCCGGCGTCGCCCGAGCATCAGGTGAAGCTCGGCTTTCCCGGCGAACTGGTGCCGGACTGGAAGGAGAAGGCCATCGACAAGATGGGCGAACTCCTCGGCAAGTACCGCTCGCTCAAAGTCTATCTCGACAGCTGCGTCAAGTGCGGCGCCTGCACCGACAAGTGCCACTACTATCTCGGGTCCGGCGATCCGAAGAACATGCCGGTGGCCCGTCAGGATCTGCTGCGCAAGGTCTACCGTCGTCACTTCACCTTCTCGGGGAAATATTTCCCGTCGCTGGTCGGGGCGGAGGATCTGACGGAGGAGGTGCTGGACGACTGGTACTCCTACTTCCACCAGTGCTCGCAGTGCCGGCGCTGCTCGGTCTATTGCCCCTATGGGATCGACACCGCCGAGATCTCGATGGCGGGTCGCGAGATCCTCGACCACATCGGTAAGGGTCAGAAGTACTGCAACGAGATCATCGGCAAGGTCCACACCATCGGCAACAACCTCGGCCTCAACAAGAATGCCCTGCGCTCGACCCTCGAGGGGCTCGAGGAAGACCTCGAGGAAGACATCGGGGTGCCGGTCAAGCTGCCGCTCGACGTCAAGGGCGCCGACATCCTGCTGGTGACGCCCTCGGCCGACTTCTTCGCCGAACCCCATGTCGACGGGCTGATCGGCTACGCCAAGGTGTTCCATGCCGCCGGCGCCAGCTGGACGATCTCGTCCTACGCCTCGGAAGCCGCCAACTTCGGCATGTTCATCGGCTCCTACGAGCAGATGCGCGAAGTGTCGCTGCGCATCCGCACCGCGGCGCTGGAGCTCGGGGTCAAGCGCATCGTCTTCGGTGAATGCGGCCATGCCTGGCGCGTCGCCTATTCGTTCCTGAACACGCTGGCCGGGCCGTTCGACTTCCTCGATCAGCGCTATCCGATCCCGCAGCACATCTGCGAATACACCTGGGATCTGATCCAGAAGGATGCGCTGAAGTTCGACAAGTCGAAGAACGACCACATCCGGCTGACCTACCACGACAGCTGCAACGTCGCCCGCGCCACCCGCATGGGCGACAAGCCGGGCGGGCAGTTCGAGATCCCGCGGGCGATCCTGAGGACCGTCTGCAACTACTATTTCGACATGCCGGCCGACACGATCAAGGAGGCGACCTTCTGCTGCGGTGGCGGCGGCGGTCTCCTCACCGACGAGCTGATGGACATCCGCAAGAAGGGCGCGAGCCCGCGGATGAAGGCGCTGAAGAGCGTGCGCGAAGACCACGGCGTCACCCACATGGCGGCGATCTGCGCCATCTGCAAGACTCAGTTCGCCAAGGTGATGCCCGACCACGGGTTCGAGCGGGACTCGATCGTGAGCGTGCATCAGATGGTGTCCAACGCAATCATTCTCGACAAACCTGAAGACGACGAAGACCGGTGAGGCCGAACGCCGGCGCGGGTCCTGGGAGGACAGTCATGAACGAGAACGCAGATCCGAAGAAGCTGACCTTCCGCCGCTTCAAGTCGGGCGACAACATGTGGAAGTGGGACGATCTTCAGGAGAAGATCTTCACGGCGGACAAGTCGCACAAGTGCCCGACGTATATCCACCGCACCCCGCCGTGCCAGGCCGGCTGTCCGTCGGGCCACGACATCCGTGGCTGGCTGGCGATCGCCCGCGGCATGGACAAGCCGCCGGTGGCGGGTCAGACGTGGCAGGAATATGCCTTCAACCGCATGGTCGAGGCCAATCCGTTCCCGTCCGTCATGGGCCGCGTCTGCCCGGCGCCGTGCGAGGACGGCTGCAACCGCAACGAGGTCGACGAGTTCGTCGGCATCAACGCGGTGGAGCAATATGTCGGCGACTGGGCGATCGACAACAGCCTCAAGCTGCCGATGCCGAAGTCGGAGTCGGGCAAGTCGGTGGCGGTGATCGGCGGTGGTCCCGCCGGCCTCGCGGCGGCGATGTTCCTGCGCCGCTCCGGCCACGCGGTCACGCTCTACGAGGCCCACGACCGCCTCGGCGGCATGATGCGCTTCGGCATTCCGGGCTACCGCACCCCGCGTGACCGTCTCGACGCCGAGATCGGCCGCATTATCGAGACCGGGATCGAGGTCAGGCTCCAGTGCCGGGTCGGCACCGACGTGACGATCGAGGAACTCGAGGCGAAGCACGACGCCATCTTCTGGGCGCTCGGGGCGCAGAAGGGCCGGCCGCTGCCGGTGCCGAACGCCGACGCCGAGGGTTGCATCACCGGTATCGAATTCCTCGACGCCTTCAACCAGGGCTGGGTGTTCTCGACCGCCAAGCGGGTGGTCGTGGTCGGCGGTGGCGACACCTCGATCGACGTCGCCTCGGTGGCCCGCCGCCTCGGCCACGTCACCGCCCGGGCCGAGAAGGATCGGCCCGACCAGGACGCCGCCGGCTTCGCCGCCCACGACGTCGCCGGAACCATGGCGCGCGAGGGGGTCTCCGCCACCCTGACGTCGCTGTTCCCGATGGCCCAGATGACCGCCGCCGAGCGTGAGCGCGAGGATGCGTTGCGCGAGGGCGTCGACATCCGCGACGGCGTCATGCCGGTCGAGGTGCTGGTCGACGCGACCGGCAAGGTCGCCGGACTGAAGATGTGCAAGTGCACGATGAAGGGCATGGTGCCGATGCCGGTCGAAGGCACCGAGTTCGTGCTCGAGTGCGACATGATCGTCTCGGCCATCGGCCAGATGGGCGATCTCTCCGACGGGCTCGAGAGCCTCGACGGCGGCCGTGGCTTCATCGCCATCGACGGTGTCTACCGGGTCAAGGGCCGCGAGAAGCACTTCGCCGGCGGCGACGTCCTGCGTCCGCATCTGCTCACCACGGCGATCGGCCACGGCCGGGTCGGCGCCCAGGTGATCGACGAATTCCTCGCCGGGGAGACGCTGGAGAAGCGGCCGAAGGTCGACGTCCATCACTTCCAGATGCTCGAGGAACTCAACGCGCGTGGGCTCGAGCTCGACCCCTACGACCACATGCAGGCGCGCGGCACCGACGATGCCGACTACGCCATCCACAACTACGACGACCGCTCGTCGAGCCACGTCATCCCGCACACCGAGCTGTTCAAGGGTCACTTCCAGTACGACCCGCGCGAACATCGCTCCGAGATCCACGTCGATGCCGCCAACGTCATCGGCAACTTCGAGGAGCGCATCGAGGGGCTGACGGAAGCGCAGGCTCAACACGAGGGCAAGCGCTGCATGAGTTGCGGATTGTGCTTCGAGTGCGACGCCTGCGTGATCTATTGCCCGCAGACGGCGGTGGAGCGCGTGCCCAAGAAGGAGCGGGCGGTCGGTCGCTACGTGCTGACCGACTACTCCAAGTGCATCGGTTGCCACATCTGCAAGGACGTCTGCCCGACCGGCTACATCCAGATGGGGCTCGGGGAGTGATCCGATGAGCGAGCGTTCGTCTCTGAACAGACTCGTGCTCCTGCTGAGCATCCTGGTGATGGCCGGCATCGCCGGCATCATCGGGGCGCATGCCGGCGAGGTGCCGCTTCCGGCGGTGCCGAAGGCGACGGGTGGGGCCTGCGTGGCGCCGCCCGAGGTCATGCGGCGCGATCACATGTCGATGTTGAAGCACGGTCGCGACCTGACGGTGCACGGTGGCGAACGCGTCGAGGGCGGGCGGCTCACCGCCTGCGTCACCTGCCACGCGGTCTCCGACGGCAAGGGTGGGGCGGTGACGGTGTCCTCGCCGCAGCACTTCTGCCGGGCCTGCCACGACTATACGGCGGTCAAGATCGACTGTTTCGAGTGCCACGCCTCGCGGCCCGACCCCTCGGCGAAGGCGGCGGACGCGACGCACGGCACCTCCGCCTCGGCGATCGCGGCGCTCGCCGACTATGTCAAGGAGATCGCCCGATGAACGATCGCACCAAGTCCTGCGGTTCGGGCTGCGGTTGCGGCTCGTCGTCCGCCGAGACGGTCGACGAAGGCCGTCGCGGCTTTCTCGCGACGTCGGCCGCCGCCGCCGTGACGGCGTTGGCGCCGGGCGTGACGCTCTTCGCCTACGGCACCGGGGTGGCGGAAGCGGCGACCGGAGCCGATCCGAACAAGCGCTGGGGGCTCCTGATCGACACCTCCAAGTGCACCGACGGCTGCACCGCCTGCGTCACCGCGTGCTCGACCGAGAACGGCTGGAAGGACACGGGACATCCGACGACCGACGCCCAGTGGATTCGCAAGGTGACGTTGCGCGACCCCAAGAGCGGGGTGACCAAGTCGGCGCCGGTGATGTGCCAGCACTGCGCCAACCCGCCCTGCGTCGACGTCTGCCCGACCGGGGCCTCGTTCAAGCGGGTCGACGGCATCGTGCTGGTCGACAAGCACCGCTGCATCGGCTGCCGCTACTGCATGATGGCCTGCCCCTACAAGGCGCGGTCCTTCATCCACGAGGCGCTCGAGGATCAGAAGCCCCACGCGCCGCGCGGCATGGGGACGGTGGAGAGCTGCACGCTCTGCGTCCACCGCGTCGACAAGGGGCAGACGCCGGCCTGCGTCGAGGCCTGCGCCACGGTCGGCGGGGCCATGCTGTTCGGCGATCTCGCCGATCCGAAGTCGGAAATCGCCCAGCGCGTCGCCACCTTCGCGACGATGCAGATCCGCGGCGACCTGGGCACCGACCCGGGCGTGCGCTATCGGAACCTGTGAGGACGACCCATGGCGAACATCGTCTACACCGAATGCCGAGGCGGCGACAGGTTCTGGGCTCTGGCGGCCTTTCTCGCCCTGGTGGTGGCGATCGGCGGGCTTAGCGCGCTCTACATGGAGCACAACGGCCACATCGTCACCGGCATGAACAACCAGATCGTCTGGGGCCTGCCGCATGTCTTCGCGGTGTTCCTGATCGTCGTCGCCTCGGGCGTGCTCAACATCGCCTCTCTCGGCTCGGTCTTCGGCGAGTTGCCCTACAAGCCGAAGGCGCGCCTGTCGGGCGTGCTCGCCATCGCCTTCCTGGTCGGCGGCCTCGCCATCCTGGTGCTCGACCTCGGGCGGCCGGATCGGCTGACGGTGGCGATGACCAACTACAACTTCCGCTCGATCTTCGCCTGGAACGTGCTGCTCTACACCGGCTTCATGGCCGTGGTCGGGGCCTATCTGGTGGTCCAGATGACCCGCGCCTGGCAGAAGTACACGCCGGCCGTCGGCCTCGTCGCCTTCCTGTGGCGCCTGACGCTGACCACCGGCACCGGGTCGATCTTCGGCTTCCTGATGGCCCGCTCGGGCTACGGGTCGGCGGTGATGGCGCCGCTGTTCATCGCCATGTCGCTCGCCTACGGGCTGGCGGTGTTCATCCTGATCCGTCTGGCGTTGGAGAATTCGGCGAGCCGCGGCCTCGGCGAGGCGCTGTTGCAGCGGCTGATGCGGCTGTTGGTGATCTTCGTCGGGTCGGTGCTCTATTTCTCCGGGGTGTTCCACTTCACCTCGATCTACACCGCCTGGCGGGTCGGCTACGAGAGCTTCCTGCTGCTCGACGGCGGCCTCTACACCGTCCTCTTCTGGGGCGTGGTGGTGCTGTTCGGATCGTTGGTGCCGATGGCGATGGTCTATGGCCGCACCGGCGTGTCGCGCCGGGTGGAGATGATCGCCTCCAGCCTGGTGGTGCTCGGCGGGATCGCCCACGTCTACGTCATCATCATCGGCGGCCAGGCCTATCCGCTGGAGCTCTTCCCCGGCTACGAGGTTTCGAGCCCCTTCTACGACGGCATCGTCAACGGCTATGTCCCGAGCCTGCCGGAACTCGGCCTCGGTCTCGGCGGCACGGCTCTGGCGCTGCTGCTCACCATGATGGCGATGCGGGTGCTGCGCCTGTTGCCGGCGGGAGAGGGGGGGAGCCATGTCGATCCGTCCTGAGATCCCGCGCCCCGCGTCGACCGCCTCGCACGAGGCCGGACCGCGCCTCGTCGAGGCGCGGCCGCGGCTTCTGATCTCGGCGGCCCACAAGTCCTCGGGCAAGACCACCTTCTCGACCGGCCTCGCCGCCGCGCTGACGGCGCGCGGCCGGGTCGTCCAGACCTTCAAGAAGGGGCCCGACTACATCGACCCCCTGTGGCTGCGCCGCGCCAGCGGCCGGCCCTGCTACAACCTCGACTTCAACACCCAGGGTCCGGCCGAGATCGAGGCGACGATCACGGCGCACGCCGTCGGCTCCGACTTCGAGCTGATCGAGGGCAACAAGGGCCTGCACGACGGCGTCGATCTCGAGGGACGCGATTCGTCCGCCGCGCTCGCCAAGCTGGTCGGGGCGCCGGTGGTGCTGGTGCTCGACGCCTTCGGCATGACGCGCGGCATCGCGCCCCTGGTGATGGGCTATCAGGTCTTCGATCCCGACGTCGACATTCGCGGCATCGTGCTCAACCGGGTGGCGACGGCGCGCCAGGAAGAAAAGCTCCGGCAGGCGCTCGAGCGCTATACCGACCTGAAGGTGCTCGGCGTCATCGGTCGCAGCGCCGATCTGACCGTGGTCGAACGCCATCTCGGCCTGACGACGCCGCAGGAGACCGACAACGTCGAGGCGGTGATCGCCCATCTCGGCGAGACGATCGCCGCCGGGGTCGATCTCGACGCCCTGGTCGATCTGGTGCGCGTTCCGGCCCACGGCCGACGGGTCGCCGTCGCCTCGGCGGCGCCCTCGGTCACGACGCGCCGGCGCGAGGCCGAGCCGGTGACCATCGGCGTGGTTCGCGACGCCGCCTTCTGCTTCTACTATCAGGACGACCTCGAGGCGCTGGAGCGCGCCGGGGCGCGGCTCGAGTTCTTCTCGGCGCTGACGACGCCACGCCTGCCGAAGGTCGACGGCCTGCTGATCGGCGGCGGCTTTCCGGAGAGCCACATCGCCGGTCTCGCCGCCAATGCCGGGCTCCGGCGCGACATCGCCGGGGCCGCGGCCGACGGGCTGCCGATCTACGCGGAGTGCGGCGGGCTGATGTACCTCTCCCGCACCATCGCCTGGAAGGACGAGGTCGGCGAGATGGTCGGCGTCGTGCCGGCCGACGCCGTGGTCCAGGAGCGGCCGCAGGGGCGGGGCCTCGTCGTGATGGAGGAGACCGCGGCGATGCCTTGGGCCGCGACGAGGACGGCGACGGGCGCGCCGTCGCGGGTCAAGGCGCACGAGTTCCACTACGCGCGGCTGGAGAATCTGGCGCCGGGATGTCGCTTCGCCTACCGGGTGGTGCGCGGCGACGGCATCACCGGGACCGACGACGGCATCGTCGTCGGCAACGTGCTGGCGAGCTTCACCCATCTGCGCGACACCGACCGGGCCCATTGGGCGGAGCGTTTCGTCGACTTCGTGCGATCACGGGCGCGCGGTGAGCGGGCGGCGGCGTGCGGATCCGTCGCGGCGGCGGGCGGTGGGCGACACCGCCGGGCGGGCGCCATGGCGGTGATGCGCGGAGAGGACAGATGACGTCCGACGCGGACCAGGCCGCGCGGTGGCGGCGCGACGTGGAGGGCTATCTCGTCGAGCCCGCCGACTGGAGCGAGGACTTCGCGCGGCTGGCGGCGGCGGAAGAGGGGATCGAACTGACGGTGGAGCACTGGGACGTCTTGGCCTTCATGCGCGATTGGCAGGAACGGCACCAGGTGTCGCCCGACGCGAGGTTCGTCATGAAGCATCTGGCGACGACGTGGGGGGCTTCGCGCAATCGACTGTTCGAGTTGTTTCCGTACGGCTACGTGCGCCAGGCCTGCAAGATCGCGGGCATGAAGAAGCCGCGAGCCTGGAGTACTGGGTGATGTAGGGGAAGAGGTGCCTCGAACCACGGGGCGAGGGCCCGGGGACGGCCGAAAGTCGGTGCCAATTGGTGCTTTCGCTGTTTCGGGATCGCCGAATATCGGCATATGTTGAAGAGATAATGGACCTCGCGTCACCACGCCGAACTTTCGAGGGAGGGGTGGGGTAGAACGGGGTCAGACATCCGACCGGAGCACTCGGGGGAGCGTCGACCGGTCTCGATCATGGAGGGTTCGATGGCACATGTGGTGGTTCTCGGCGCCGGTCTCGGCGGCGTCATTATGGCTTACGAAATGAAGGACCAGTTGCGGCCGGAGGACACTCTGACGGTCGTCACCAAGGATCCGAAGTATCATTTCGTGCCGTCGAATCCGTGGATTCCGGTGCGGTGGCGCCAGCGGGAGGACATCCAGATCGATCTGGCGCCGACCTTCGCCAAGCGCGGCATCGACTTCAAGGCGGTCGCCGCCACCAAGCTGCGGGCCGACGAGAACAAGATCGACCTCGCCGACGGCAGCGTCGTCGACTACGACTTCCTGATCATCGCCACCGGCCCGGAACTGGCCTTCGACGAGATCGAGGGTTTCGGCCCGGAGGGTCACACCCAGTCGATCTGCCACATCGACCACGCCGAAAAGGCGGCCGAGCGTTTCGACGAGTTCTGCAAGAACCCGGGGCCGATCATCATCGGCGCGGCGCAAGGCGCCTCCTGCTTCGGCCCGGCCTATGAATTCACCTTCATCCTCGACACCGAGCTGCGTCGTCGCAAGATCCGCGACAAGGTGCCGATGACCTTCGTCACCGCCGAGCCCTATGTCGGCCATCTCGGCCTCGACGGTGTCGGCGACACCAAGGGCCTGCTCGAGAGCGAGCTGCGCGAGCACCACATCAAGTGGTTGACCTCGTCGCGGGTGAAGAAGGTCGAGGAAGGCAAGATGACGGTCGAGGAGGTCGCCGACGACGGATCGGTCAAGGCGACCCACGAGATGCCCTTCGGTTTCTCGATGATGCTCCCGGCGTTCCGCGGCATCGCCGCGGTGCGCGGCATCGAGGGCCTGGTCAATCCGCGCGGCTTCATCATCGTCGACAAGCATCAGGCCAACCCGAAGTACCGCAACATCTTCTCGGTCGGCGTCTGCGTCGCCATCCCGCCGATGGGGCCGACCCCGGTTCCCTGCGGCGTGCCGAAGACCGGCTTCATGATCGAGTCGATGGTCACCGCCACGGCGCACAACATCGGCCAGATCCTGCGCGGCGGTCAGTCGAGCCACGAGGCGACGTGGAACGCGGTCTGCCTCGCCGACTTCGGCGACAGCGGCATCGCCTTCGTCGCCCAACCGCAGATCCCGCCGCGCAACGTCAACTGGTCGTCGTCGGGCAAGTGGGTGCACGCGGCGAAGATCGGCTTCGAGAAGTACTTCATCCGCAAGATGCGTCGCGGCGAGAGCGAGCCCTTCTATGAGAAGGCGATGCTCGACTTCCTCGGCATCGGCAAGCTCAAGAAGACCACCTGAGGACCTCCCCGGCGCGGCGGGGCCAGCCGCGCCGGGTTTCAATTTCCCCCTGATCGACCCGACCCGCCGCACCGAAAGGTGTGGCGGGAAGGTCGGATTTCGTCGAAGGAGACGCAGCCTTGGCCGCCGCATCGCGCCTGACCTCGTTCCTGCCGGATCTGTTGCCGTTTCTGCGTTGGGCGCCGCTGCTCGACCGGAAGACGATTTCCGGCGACCTGATGGCGGGTCTGACCGGCGCGATCGTGGTGCTGCCGCAGGGCGTCGCCTTCGCCACCATCGCCGGCATGCCGCCGGAATACGGCCTCTACGCCGGCATCGTGCCGGCGATCGTCGCCGCCCTCTTCGGTTCGTCCTGGCATCTGGTGTCGGGGCCGACGACGGCGGCGTCGCTGGTGTTGTTCTCCTCGCTCTCGGCCTATGCCGAGCCGGGCAGCGCGATCTACGTGCAGATGGCGCTGACGGTCGCCTTCATGGTGGGCGTGCTCGAGATCACCATGGCGCTGTTCAAACTCGGCTCCATCGTCAACTTCATCTCCCATTCGGTGGTGATCGGCTTCACCGCCGGCGCCGGCGTGCTGATCGCGGTCAATCAGGTCAAGACCTTCACGGCGCTGCCGATCCCGCGCGGCAGCCATCCCCACGAGGTTCTCCTCTATCTCGCCGAGCACTTCGGCGAGGTGTCGTGGCCGGCGGTGGCGGTCGGGTTGGCGACGCTCGCCACCGGCATCCTGGTGCGCAATCATCTGCCGCGGGTGCCCTACATGATCGTCGCGATCCTGGTGGGGTCGTTGGCCGGATGGATTCTCACGACCTTCGCCGGGGTGAAGATCGACACGGTCGGGGCGCTGCCGTCGAGCCTGCCGCCGCTGTCGGCGCCGAGCTTCGATCCGGAGATGTGGCGCAAGCTGGCGCCGACCGCGGTCGCCATGACCATGTTCGCCCTGACCGAGGCGCTGTCGATCGCGCGGGCGCTCGCGGTGCGCTCGGGCCAGCACATCGACGCCAACCAGGAGTTCTTCGGCCAGGGGTTGTCGAACATCGCCGGTTCGTTCTTCTCAGGCTACGTCGCCACCGGTTCGTTCAACCGCTCCGGCCTCAACTACGACGCCGGCGCCAAGACGCCGCTGGCGGCGATCGTCGCCGGCGCCGGGCTGATGGTGCTGGTGGTGTTCCTCGCCCCTTACGCCGTCTACATGCCGATGGCCGCCATGGCCGGGGTGCTGTTCCTGGTCGCGTGGGGGTTGATCGACTGGCACCACATCGCGCAGATCCTCAAGACCTCGAAGTCCGAGACGGCGGTGCTGGTGGTGGTCTTCGTCTCGGCGCTGGTGCTGGAGCTCGAGTTCGCGATCTTCCTCGGCGTGATGCTGTCGCTGCTGCTCTATCTCAACCGCACCTCGAACCCGCGCATCATCCCGCGCGTGCCCGATCCGATGAGCGCCGGCCGCAAGTTCGCCACCGCCGGCGACCGACTGGTGGAATGCCGGCAGATGCGGATCATCCGCATCGACGGGTCGCTGTTCTTCGGGGCGGTCAACACCTTCCAGGAGACGCTGCGCGGCTACGAGAAGGAGATCCCCGACGTCCGCTTCCTCGCCATCGTCATGTCGGGCGTCAACTTCGTCGATCTCGCGGGCGCCGAGGCCCTGGTGCAGATGGCGAAGCGCTGGCGCGCCCGCGGCGGCGGTCTCTATCTGATCCGCACCAAAGACCGGGTGATGGAGATCCTGGAGCGCGGCGGTTACATCGAGGAGATCGGGCGGGAGAACATCTTCACCTCGAAGACCGAGGCGCTCAGAACCCTCTATCGCTACTTCGACTACAACGAATGCCTGACCTGCGGCCGCCGCGTCTTCGTCGAGTGCGCGCGCATGGGCAAGCAGGAGCCGCGCGAGAGCGACTACGACGACGAGCCGACGCCGGCGCTGGTGGCGAAGGAGGCCGCCGTCGGCCCGCCCACCGCCGCGGTGTGATCCGACGAGGAGACCCGGAAACGGGTCCGAGAGAAGTTTCGGCCCGGTCACACGGGCGACGAGAGGAAACGAGAGTCCATGTCCAGGGAACCGGCGATCGACCTGTCACCGAAGGTCAACGACGAGGTCAAGTTCACGACCTGCTACATGTGCGCCTGCCGCTGCGGCATCAAGGTGCACCTGAAGGACGGGCTGATCCGCTACATCGAGGGCAACCGCAATCACCCGGTCAACAAGGGGGTGATCTGCGGCAAGGGCTCCTCGGGCATCATGCAGCACTATTCGCCGGCGCGGCTGCAGAAGCCGTTGAAGCGGGTGGGGCCGCGCGGCGAGAACGCCTTCGTCGAGATCGAGTGGGAGGAGGCGCTCGGCCTCGCCACCGAATGGCTCGGGGACATCCGCAAGACCGACCCGAAGAAGCTCGCCTTCTTCACCGGACGTGACCAGTCGCAGTCCCTGACCGGCTGGTGGGCGACGCAGTTCGGCACGCCGAACTTCGCCGCGCACGGCGGATTCTGCTCGGTCAACATGGCGGCGGCCGGGCTCTACACCATCGGCGGCTCGTTCTGGGAGTTCGGCGAGCCGGATTGGGATCGCTCGAAGTACCTGATGCTGTTCGGCGTCGCTGAGGATCACGATTCCAACCCGATCAAGACCGGCCTCGGCAAGATGAAGGGGCGGGGCGCCAAGGTGGTGTCGATCAACCCGATCCGCACCGGCTATTCGGCGATCGCCGACGAGTGGCTCGGCATCCGCCCCGGCACCGACGGCCTGTTCGTGATGGCGCTGATCCACGAACTCCTGCACGCCGACAAGGTCGATTTCGACTATCTGGTGCGCTACACCAACGCGCCCTGGCTGGTGGTCCAGAACCCCGGCGGCGCCGATCACGGGCTCTTCGCCCGCGACGCCTCGGGCGCGCCGCTCGCCTGGGACGTCAAGCAGGGTTCCGCCGTCGACGCGCGTCTGCCCGAGATCTCGCCGGCGGTGGTCGGTGAGTTCACGCTTCCCGACGGGCGCAAGGCGGTGCCGTCGTTCCAGCTCCTCGCCGAGCGCTACATGGACAGCGAGTACGCGCCGGACAAGGTGGCGGAGGCCTGCGGCATTCCCGCCGAGACCACCCGCCGCATCGCCCGCGAACTGGCCGAGGTCGCCTTCGAGCAGACCATCACCCTCGACGTCGAGTGGACCGACTGGGCCGGCCGCAAGCACGACAAGATCATCGGCCGGCCGGTCGCCATGCACGCGATGCGCGGCATCTCGGCCCATTCCAACGGCTTCCACACCTGCCGGGCGATCCACATCCTGCAGGTGCTGCTCGGCTCGATCGAATGCCCCGGCGGCTTCCGCTTCAAGCCGCCGTTCCCCAAGCCGATCCCGCCGGGCCTGAAGCCGGCCAAGACCTATGCGCCGATGACGCCGCTTTCCGGCGCGCCGCTCGGCTTCACCACCGGGCCGGAGGATCTGGTGCTCGAGCCGGACGGCACGCCTGTTCGCATCGACAAGGCCTATTCGTGGGAGGCGCCGCTCTCCTCGCACGGCCTGATGCACATGGTGATCACCAACGCTCACAACGGCGATCCCTATCCGGTCGACGTGTTGTTCATGTACATGGCCAACATGAGCTGGAACTCGACCATGAACACCAAGGGTGTCATGGAGATGCTCACCGCGAAGGATGACAAGACCGGCGAGTACAAGATCCCCAAGATCATCTATTCCGACGCCTATGCCTCGGAAATGGTGGCCTACGCCGACCTGATCCTGCCGGACACGACCTATCTCGAGCGCTGGGACTGCATCTCGCTGCTCGACCGGCCGATCTGCGAGGCCGACGGTCCGGCCGACGCCATCCGCCAGCCGGTGGTCGAGCCGGATCGCGACGTGCGCTCGTTCCAGACCGTGCTGCTCGATCTCGGGGCGCGGTTGGGCCTGCCGGGCATGACCAACGCCGACGGGACGGCGAAGTATCCCGGCGGCTATCCCGACTACATCGTCAACCACGAGCGCGGCCCGGGCATCGGCCCGCTCGCCGGCTGGCGCGGGAGCGAGGGCGAGACCTTCGGGCGCGGCGCGGTCAACCCCAAGCAGCTCGACGCCTACATCGCCCACGAGGCCTTCTGGCACCATGATCTGGCGCCGGACCAGCGGTTCTACAAGTTCGCCAACAAGTCCTACCTGGACTTCGCCGTCCACATGGGCTTCGTCGGCCATGCCGACCAGATCGTGCTGCAGCTCTATTCGGAGCCGATGCAGAAGTTCAAGTTGGCGGCGCAGGGCCACGGCGACATCCAGCCGCCGGATCACCTGCGCGGCCGCATCGAGTCGTCCTTCGACCCGCTGCCGATCTGGTACATGCCCTACGAAGAGGCGATGGTCGACACCAAGACCTATCCGCTGCACGCGCTGACCCAGCGACCGATGATCATGTATCACTCGTGGGGCTCGCAGAACGCCTGGCTGCGCCAGATTCTCGGCCGCAACAAGCTCTATGTCGCCACCTCGAAGGCGCGCGAACTGGGGCTCGACGACGGCGACTGGGTCAAGGTCACCAGCCACAACGGCGAGATCAAGGTCCAGATCAAGACGATGGAGGGCCTCAACCACGACACGGTGTGGACGTGGAACGCCATCGGCAAGCGCTCCGGCTCCTGGAACCTCGCCCCCGACGCGCCGGAGGCGAAGAAGGGCTTCCTGCTCAATCACCTGATCTCCGAACTCTTGCCGCGGGACGCCGACGGCCGGCGGATCACCAATTCCGATCCGGTCACCGGTCAGGCGGCGTGGTTCGATCTTCGCGTCCGCATCGAGAAATGCGCCCCCGGAGCGGAAGTCTCCGAGCCGCAGTTCCCGACCATGCCCGCCCTCGTCGGGCTCGCCCCGGCACCCACCGTCAACAGCTACGGCGCTTCCTTCCAGGTGAAGGCGAGCGGCGAGAGGAGCCCGGCATGACCTCGCTGCCGTCGCATCCCCCGGCGAAGCGCCTCGGCCTCGCCATCGATCTCGACACCTGTGTCGGCTGCCACGCCTGCGCCACCAACTGCAAGGAGTGGAACACCGGCGGCATCTCGGCGCCCTTGACCGACGTCAACGCCTATCAGGCGGAACAGCGCGGCGTCTGGTTCAACCGGGTCTACACCTACGAGGTGGGCGGGGAGGGGCCGGACGCCCGCACCGTCCATTTCCCCAAGAACTGCCTGCACTGCGAGACGCCGGCCTGCGTCACGGTGTGTCCGACGGGCGCTTCCTACAAGCGCGCCGAGGACGGCATCGTGCTGGTCGATCACGACAAGTGCATCGGCTGCAAACTGTGCTCGTGGGCCTGTCCCTACGGCAATCGCGAATACGACGAAGACGTCGGCGTGATGAAGAAATGCACGCTGTGCGTCGACAAGATCTACAATCAGAACCTCGCCGAGGAGGACCGGGTGCCGGCCTGCGTCGCCGCCTGTCCGTCGAAGGCGCGCCATTTCGGCGACTTCAACGATCCGACCTCGAAGGTGTCGCAGTTGACGCGCGAGCGCGGCGGCTACGATCTGGCGCCGGAGACCGGCTATCAACCGACCAGCAAATACCTGCCGCCGAGGCCGGGCAAGCGGGGAGGGGCGGTGCCCGCGCCCGCGCCCCAGGCACCGGTCGCCGGCGCCGGCCGGTTCCTGAAATGGGTCGACCGCGTCCTGACGCGCTGAGGAGACGACGAACCATGCATCCCGCTTATTCGGTCATCTTCTTCACCACCGCCTCGGGCGCCGGCTACGGCCTCCTGGTGCTGGCGGCGATCTTCGCGGTCTCCGGCCTGCTGCCGGCCTCGACCTGGCTCGGCCTCGTGACCACCGGTCTCGCCCTCGGGCTGATCGGCGGCGGCCTGCTGTCGTCGACCTTCCATCTCGGCCATCCCGAACGGGCCTGGCGGGCGCTCAGCCAGTGGCGCTCGTCGTGGCTGTCGCGCGAGGGCGTGCTGGCGGTCCTCACCTTCGTGCCGGCCGGGCTCTTCGCGCTCGGCTGGGTGTTTCTCGGCACCACCACCGGCTTCTTCGGCTGGATGGGGGTGGCGGCGGCGGTGCTCGCCATCGCCACGGTGTTCTCGACCTCGATGATCTACGCCAGCCTGATCACCATCCGGCAGTGGAACAACGGCATCGTGCCGGTCGCCTATCTGGTGCTCGGGCTGATGTCGGGAGCGATCCTGCTCGAGCTGGTGACGCGGCTGTTCGGGGTCCACCGGGCGGAGATCGACGTGGTGGCGATCGGCCTGCTCGTCGCCGGCTGGGGGGTCAAGCTGGTCTATTGGCATGCCGTCGATACCGGACGGTCGAAGACGACGCTCGGCACGGCGACCGGTCTCGGCCGCTTCGGCGCGGTGCGGCTGCTCGAGCAGCCGCACACGGAAGAGAATTTCCTGATGCTGGAAATGGGCTACGAGATCGCGCGCAAACACGCGCTGCGTCTGCGCGCCATCGCCCAGTTGATGCTCTTCGTGGTGCCGCTGGCGGCGACGATCTCGGCGCTGTGGGTGTCCGGCGGGCTGGCGATGATCCTGGCGCTGATCGCCGCCGCCTCGCTGGCGGTCGGGCTCCTGGCCGAGCGCTGGCTGTTCTTCGCCGAAGCCAAGCACGACTGCATGGTCTACTACGGCCGCTGACGGCGGGCCGCAGGCAGGAGCGGGTTCCGACCGGACACCATCGGACCGGTCGAAGAGAACGCGCTCGAACCAGGGGCCGGAGCGATTTCGAACCGACGCGATCGGATCGGAAGCCGCCCCGGGCCCGGCGCGGCGGTCGTGCGACCGTCGCCGTCCGTCTCATCGCAAGAAATCCCAAGACGTCTCGCCACATCCGAGGAGGAAAAATCATGGCCGACAAGACTCTCGACGCCAAGGGCCTCAACTGCCCGCTGCCGATCCTGAAGGCGAAGAAGATGCTGAAGGAGGTGCCGGCCGGCGGCACCCTGGAGATCCTGGCGACCGACCCGGGCTCGGCCGCCGACTTCGACGCCTTCTGCCGCACCACCGGCAACACCATGCTGGAAAAGGGCAGCGAAGGCGGCGTCTATCGCTTCGTGATCAAGCACACCGCGTGATCGACCCGGTCCTCCCGGCTTTCGCGCCGGGGGCGACGATCCGCCGCGCGGGGAGGGGCGTCGCTCCGCCCCGCGCCGGCCGGGCGGCGATGGCGGCTACTTCTTTTCGCCACGATCGACGCGGATGCAGGGGGACGGCCCCTCGGCGGCCGGAAGCGGAGGCAGAGGTGGCGGAACCTGAGCGGAACGAATCGGAGCAGCAGGCGGCGTCCGATCGGGAATTGCGTTGGATGCTGCTCGGCACGCTCTTCGCCGGCCTGATGATCGCCGTGGCGGTCTTCATCAGCGGTAGCGTCGGCGACTGAGGCACCGGCGCCGATCTCGGACGACCGAGGCACCGGCGCCGATCCCGGACAACCGAGGCGCTCGCGCCGATTTGGGTCGATCGAGGCACCGGCTCGGTAATGCCGATCGCCTCGCGACGCCCGTACCGATCGCGACCCAGTGGTCAAAGAGATCGTGGTTCTGATTCACGAGTTCCGCGTCCGCGCGCCGGCGGTGCGCGCCCGCGGTGGCGCGAACAGGCCATTCCGTCGCGCCGTCTCCTCTCCCGAAATCCGCCCCCTTGAGTTTCGACGCGCTTGCGGCCATTGAAGGGACGCCGGACGGGTGGCCGAGTGGTTTAAGGCAGCGGTCTTGAAAACCGCCGTGGGCGAAAGCCCACCGTGGGTTCGAATCCCACCCCGTCCGCCATTTGCCGCCGATTGCCCGCGACCTGCTTCGCCGCCCTTCAGGTCAGTTCCAGACCAGTGCCGCGAAGGTTCCGGCCCAAGCCGCCAGTGCGACAAGGACCAGACCGGGCACGACCCGAAGGGCGAAAGCCCAGCCATCGCTGGTCGCGGCCATGATGATCTTCGTCAGCGTGTTCGAGGTCATGCCCGCGAGAATCGGAACGACGGCGTCCTCCGGCGTGATCTTCCCCGCCGCCACGAGGGACGCGACCGAGATGGCCGCCGCATGGGTATCGACCAGTCCGGCGACCATGGCGGCGAGCAGCACGCCGGTGCTGCCGAACTGTTCTTGCAGACCAGCCGAGACAACCAGAATGACCGCGAGGATCGAGCCGAAGGCGAGCGCCGTCCTGAGGCTGAAGACGCCGCCGCTCCGCGCCGCATCACTTCCCGTATCGCGCGCGGCCAGAAGCGTGAACGTCGCCCCGTAGGCCACGGCGGTGCCACCGGCAAGAAGCAGAGGTCCCGAGAGCTTGACCAAGGTGGGCATGCTGGTGGCCGCGACGACCAGGGCCATCTGGGCGATCGTGGCGACGGTCGACAAGACGGCGCCCGCGACGCAGGCCGCCAGCAGATTCTCGGAATTCTTGACCCGCGATCCCATCGCGCCGATCGTCGCGGTGCTGGAGACGAAGCCCGAAATGGCACCCGCGAGCGGTAAGCCGAACCTCGCGCCGAACAGGCGTACCGCGACATAGCCGGCCGCGCTGATGGCCATCACCAGCACGATCACGATCCAGATCGAATGCGGGTTGAGCGCCAGGTAGGGGCCCATCTGGCGGTTCGGCACCAGAGGCAGAACGACGAGCGTCGCCGCGGCGAAGATCAGTGCGTCATCCAGTTCGTCCTTCGAGATCACGGTGTTGACGAGGTTGTGCAGCCATGCCTTCGTGTATAGGAGCACCGTCACGGCCACGGCCATCGCGGCGGCCGTCTGGGGCGATCGCATGCACATGCCACCCAGCAGTACCGTCAGGACGAGAACGATCTCCGTGGTCAGACCGGGATCCTGATCCCGGCTTCGCCAATAGGACACGGCGACCATCACGGCAACGCTCGCCGTCACGACGGCAAGCAACGCGACACCGCCGAGCGCGATCGCGACAGCACCGGCGATCGAGGTGATCGTGAACGTCCGGATCCCCGCGGGGGACCGCTCCGGGCCTTCCCCCTTGCGTCGCTCTCTTTCCGCGCCGATCAGAGCCCCGACCGCGACCGCGCTGACGAGATTCAGAATGGGAGGGTCCGAGATCAGCAAGTTCTCCATGAAACGCGCCCGTGCCCTTGTCCGAGAACAATGAATATACCGCGCATCGGGTATTGTCTGGCGCTTGCGGGACGCAAGCGTCAGTTTTTGACCACTCGGCACCGCCAATTGCCGCACGAGACCGTCACTCGGCCTCGAACGGGCAGCAAGCATCCGGCTCATGTTCACTCGAGCAGGAGGCCGGGGCCTCTTGCCGACGTCCGCCTGGCGGGGCACAGGGACTCACGCACAAAGCTGTGCCCGGCGTATGTCCCGCGCCGGAGATGCTCCAAAAAATCGGCCGTATTCGCGGGTGAACTGCGGCACGCTTTCATAGCCGACCGCCCAGGCCGCCGAGTTGACGCCCGCTCCTTCGGCCAGCATCAACCGCCGCGCCTCGATCAGACGTAGCTGCTTCTGGAACTGTAGCGGCGACAGCGTGGTAACCGTGCGGAAATGCTGGTGGAAGGATGACGTGCTCATGCCCGCCACCGTGGCCAATTCCTCGATTCGCAGCGGCCGGGCGAAGCCCTGCCGAATGACCGCGACCGCGCGGGCGATGCGCCGGGCGTGGCTGTCGTTGACCCCGAGGCTCCGAATTGCCGCGCCATGACGGCCGGTCAACAGCCAGTAATGCATCTCGCGCAGCAACGGATCGCGCAGGACCGGCAGCGCCGCCGGACGCTCCAGCAAGCGCATCAGACGCCGGGCGGCATCCGCCACATCCTCGTCCGTCCGCGCGACCCGCACAGGGCCGGCAACGTCGGCAGGGGCGCCGGCGATTTCGATCGACAGGTCACGAAGGACAGCCAGGTCAATCTCCAACACCAGCGAATAATAAGGGTTCACGAGGGTCGCCTGGGTAATCTGGCTCACCGTGGGTACATCCGCCGAAATCAACAGCGACTCACCGGGACCGTATTCAAAGGTGTCGCTTCCCATCGTCACGCGCTTCCTACCCTGCAACAGGATCGCGACCAATGGCCTGCTGACCGCGACCTGCAAGGGACTCGGCGCGCTCGCGCGGATGGCGGTGAGGCCCGGTATGGGCGTCGGAGCCTCGCCGAAACGGTCGGCATGGGCATCGGCATGACGCCGTACGAGATCGAAGAGAGCCTGGGTCATACCGTGATCCTGATCCATCCTTGAACCTTTAGGCAAGAGACAACATCAGATCAGGCAATGAATTTGGCTAATTATATCAATTGATCAACATTCTGTGCGCGTTGTCTCCAGATTATTCATAGAAACAGGCAAAATATCGCGAGGAATTGGCAACACGCGTCGCGCCTTCCGTCACATCTTCCCGTCATCAATTCGGATCGTTCAGATGGAAGGAACGGACATGACCAAAATCGCCCTCGTCACAGGTGCCAACCGCGGTCTCGGCCGCAACACCGCACTCAGCATCGCCCGCCATGGCGGCGATGTGATCGTCGCCCATCGCGGCAACGAGGCGCAGGCCCAGGAGGTGGTTGCCGAGATCCGCGCGCTCGGCCGCAAGGCCATCGCGCTGCAACTCGATGTCTCGAAAGTCGCCGGCTTCCCGGCCGCTGTCGGGATACTGCGCGCGGTGCTGCGCGAGACCTGGGGGCGCGAGACTTTCGATCATCTGATCAACAACGCCGGCCACGGAGAATTCGCCATGGTCGGCGAGACAACCGAGGCGCAATTCGACGGGCTCTTCGATGTGCATGTGAAGGGTGTCTTCTTTCTCGTGCAGGCACTTTTGCCACTGATCGTCGACGGCGGCCGGATCGTGAACTTCTCCTCGGGCCTGACCCGCGTCTCCTATGCGGGTTTCTCGGCCTACGCGGCGGCGAAAGGGGCTGTAGAGGTGCTGACCGTCTACATGGCCAAGGAACTCGGAGCGCGTGGCATCACCGTGAACACCGTCGCACCCGGGGCGATCGAGACAGACTTCGGCGGCGGCCTCGTGCGCGACAATGCCGAAGTCAACGCCCGGTTCGCCGGGATGACGGCGCTCGGCCGCGTGGGCGTCCCAGACGACATCGGGCCGATGGTGGCGAGCCTTCTCGGCGATGACAATCGCTGGGTTACGGCGCAGAGGATCGAGGTTTCCGGCGGCCAGATGATCTGATCGAACCGGCCTGAGGACAAGGCAGCGGCGCGCGGTCGAACACCGCGCGCTTCACCAGAGGATGGTCCGCCTCGTCCCCGATGGCGGCGTCGGAGCATGTTCCGACCGGACCGAATCAGTCCGGTCGAAGAGAATTTGCTCCGACAAGGAGCCGGAGCGGTCTTCGAACCGATGCAATCAGATCGGAAACCGCTCTCGGGGGGACTGGAGGGCAGACATCGTGCTCTTCTTCCTCTCGCGGCCCGCCATCCCGGCCGATTGCTCCCCAGGAGCCGATTTTCGATCGCCCCGCCGAAGAGGCGATCGTGATCGAGGATCAGCCGAAACGGGACCGATGGAGGGCGACCGCGTCCGCTCCACCGGGGAAGTGGAGCCGGCCGGACGTGTCGTCGACGGCAGCCCGGACCGCCTCGGCGACATCCGTTTCCTTGGTCGTCAGTGCCGGCCTGGCGAATCCCGCGAAGATCGGCGCCGCGAAATCGGCATAGGCCGGAGGAATGAGATCCTCGACTCGGAGGTCGGTGTTGTGCGCGAAGCGGGTGGTCGGTCCATATCCCGGCTCCACCAGCTTCACGCGGATGTCGAAGTGACCGAGCTCATGGGCGAGCGAGCCGGTGAAGCCCTCGATGGCCTGTTTGCTGGCGGTGTAGGCCGCCGCCAGCGGCATCGCGGCGAGCGTGACGCTCGACGTCACGTTGACGATGACGCCGGATCGACGGGCGCGCATCTGCGGAATGACCGCCCGGCACATCGCCATCACCCCGAACGTGTTGGTGTCGAACACCTTGCGAATGTGCGACATCGGGGTGGCCTCGAAGGCGCCGACGACGCCGATGCCCGCATTGTTGACCAGCGCGTCGATCGGGCCGGCGGCCTCGACGGCCGCCGCGATGCTCTCGTCGCTCGTCACGTCGAGCGGTAGGATCCGTAGGTTTCGCGAGGGCGGCAGAATGTCCGCGTCGGGCTCGCGCATGGTGGCGATGACGCGCCAGCCGTCGGCGAGGAAGCGGCGCGCCGTCTCGAGGCCGTAACCCGAGGATGTACCGGTGATCAGGATCGTTCGCATTGGGACCTCCATTGGTTTTGGATGGCCCCTTGATAGGCGTGGCGGCTCGGACGATCCATAATCGATCGTCCTATTTTAGTTTCCAACTATCCAAATTGCATTTGTGGTATCATGTGGACTCGAGAGCAGCTTCCTCCGCGCTCGTCCGATGTCGGCCTCGTGTTCGCGGCCATCGCGGGGGCGGGCCTGTTCATCTGGCGACGAGCGCCGGCGCGGCTCGTGGCCGACCGAGACAGGTATGAGACCGGATGCGGACGACCTCGCGGATATGCCCGATCGATGCCGTCCTCCTCGACATGGACGGGACGATCTTGAACTCGATCAAGTCGGCCGAGCGCATATGGAGCGCGTGGGCGGAACGTCACGGGGTCGATGTCGTCACGTTCCTGCCGACGATCCACGGTGTTCAGTCGGTCGAGACGATCCGGCGGCTCGGACTGGCCGGCATCGATCCGGAGGTCGAAGCCGCCGCGATCACCGAGGCCGAAATCGACGATGTCGAGGGGATCGAGGCGATCGCCGGTTCGGCGGCGTTTCTCGCCGCCCTGTCCGGCGGGCGGTGGGCGATCGTGACCTCGGCTCCCCGGGCTCTCGCCTTGCGTAGAATGGCGGCCGCCGGCTTGCCCGCGCCACCGCTGCTGGTCGCCGCGGAGGACGTGGAGCACGGGAAACCGGCGCCGGACTGTTTTCGTCTCGCCGCTCGGAGCCTCGGAACGACCTCCGACCGGTGCCTCGTCCTGGAGGATTCGGTCGCCGGCATCGCCGCCGCGGAGAGCGCCGGAGCGATGGTGCTGGTGGTCACCGCGACCCACCACGCGCCGATCGAGTCCAGCCATCCCACGATTGTGGACTATCGCGACCTCCGCCTGGAACGGTCGGCGGATGGCGCGATCTCGATCCGCCACGCTCGGGCGGCTCGGATTTCGTATGTGCTGCGAGCGGCGGACGTCACCGATCAAACCCGGATCTAGTGGTCAAGATCTGACGCTTGCGTCCCGCAAGCGCCAGATTGTCTTGACCACGAGGTCGATATGTCAGTGGTTCCGATTCACGAGACGGATGGGATGCGCCCGTCTCGATCGCCCCATGGGGCTGCGACGGCGGCGCGCGCGAATTGTCCGGGCGGGCAGCCGAGGCGTTTTCGGAACGCCGTGCTGAAGGCGCTCGCGGACTCGTAGCCGATCTCGTCGGCGATCCTGTCGAGGGTCTTGGTGCCCCGCAGCAGGGCGTCCTTCGCCAGCGCCATTCGCCAGCGAGCCAGATACTCTATCGGCCCGCAGCCGAGGACCTCGCCGAAGCGGGCGGCGAATGCCGACCGTGACTGTCCGGCGACCTTGGCGAGGCCCGCGACCGTCCAGTCGGCGCGCGCGTCCGCATGCATGGCGCGAAGGACGCGGGCGAGGGTCGGGTCGCGCATGCCGGCGAGTAGGCCGGCCCGGACGTCGTCCGCCGCGATGCCACGCCACCGAAGGGTTTCGACCAGCAGGACCTCGAGCAGACGCTGGAGGATCATCTCCTTGGCCGGCTCATCTGCCGCGCACTCCTCCCTGATGAGTTCGATCACGCGGCCGAGCCGGCCCGTCCGCCCCTCGGAGGCGGGGATGTGGATGATCCGCGGGAGCAGCGCGAGAAGGAGCGGTGCATTGACCTGTTCGATGCGAAAAGTCCCGCCGAGCGATTCGAAGTCGGCGTCACCCTCCTGGTCACCGTGTCGGACGGGCGTGTCCATCGGGTCACGCGGTTCACAATCGACATCCAGGTGACTGCTCAGCGTGAACGCGGGGGTGGAGGGGAGAAGGAGGAAGTCCCCCGTCTCGAACTTCAGGGGGGCCTGCCCCTCGAAGGACATCCAGCACGCGCCCCTCAGAACAATGGCGAATCCGGGTGCGTCGTGGGCGCCATAGCGCACCCCCCAGCGGCCTCGCCCGGTGATGGGTTTCGAGATGGCCGTGCTCGGCCGAAGCAGCGCGATGACGTCGCTGAGCGGATCCATCCTGGACCATCCATAAGTATTTCCGGTGTTTAAATTATAAAGGATCCAAGAACCTCTGTCGAGCGCGGTCTCCGCTGCTGCTGTTTGAGCGGTCGTTCACCCGTTTTGCCGAGGATTCATCCGGTCTCGACAGCGGACCCGCCCGTGAGGCTTCGGGGTGTCGGCGCCGACGATGGAGGCTGGCCGTGTCGATCCGGCTCGAGCAGACTCGATCGAATTCGGCGCTTCTCTCGCGGGCGCACCGGCGTTGCGTTTCCGGCCGGCCTGCGGAATCCTGAGGCGGACCTGCCCGGACGACACGTCCGGCTCCATTCATGCTCTCGGAATCGCATCGGTGTGGATCCACCGACCCAGGGTCCTGGAAAAGAGGCTCTTCGGATGGCATCGCCACGGATCGGACTTGCTCTCGGCAGTGGCGCGGCGCGCGGTTGGGCGCACATCGGGATCATCGATGCGTTGGCGGAGGCCGGCATCGAGCCCGACATCGTCTGTGGGACCTCGATCGGCTCGCTGGTCGGCGCGGCCTATGTCACCGGACACCTCGCGAATCTACGCGGATGGGCGGAAAAGGCCACGTGGCGCGAAATCGTCGCGCTGATGGATATCCGCCTATCGGGCGGTGGCGTGGTCGACGGCAACGAAGTGGTCAAATGGCTCGGCGGGCTCGGCGTCGACGGCGCCATCGAAAGCCATGCCAAGCGCTATGCGGCGATCGCGACAGATCTCGCGACCGGCCGCGAGGTCTGGCTCGAACGCGGCCCGATCCTCGAGGCGGTGCGCGCCTCGATCGCGCTGCCGGGGATCCTGAATCCCGCCAAGGTGGACGACAAATGGCTCGTCGACGGTGGGCTCTCCAATCCGGTTCCGGTCTCGGTCTGCCGCGCGCTCGGGGCCGACGTGATCATCGCGGTCAATCTCAATGGTGACCTGTTGGGTCGCCGATTCGCGGGCGAACCCGCATCGGACGCAAATTTGCAGGCTCAGTTTCCAAACGAATTCGTCGCCGGCGTTCTCAGGCAACTGCCCCCCGTGTTGCGCGACCAGGCCACCCAGGTGGTCGAGCGGATCCTGATGCAACGGCCCTCGACGCCCGGCTACTTCCAGGTCCTGGCGAACTCGATCAACATCATGCAGGACTATGTCACGCGCGCGCGCCTCGCGGGCGAGCCACCGCATGTCATGCTCGCGCCGAGACTGCGCGATATCGGCCTGATGGAGTTCAACCGCGCCGGGGAGGCGATTGCCGAAGGTCGATACTGCGTCGAGCAGGCGATGCCGATCCTCCGGCATTACTGCGGCTGACGCGTGGTCGGTTCGGCGATCCGCAGACCCGTCCTCGGGTCGCCGTTCTATTCGCTCGATCGATCCCGGGTGAGGCTCGCCATGGTGCCGGCGTTCGGGCAGATCTCGGTCAGTTCGGCGAGCGGCGCGCCTTCGGCCAACAGTCTGCCGCAGCGCCGCACGTCGTGGCAGGTGCTGCAGACGCGTTGGAGATCGCGGTAGAGCAGGCCGAGTTCGCGACGGAGTTCCTCCGGCTCGAGCCCGTTCATCGCCAACATCGCCGGCAACAGACGCTCGACGTGCTCACCGCCGTCGGGCATGGCCGCCAATTCGGCCTGCGAGATCCCCACCTCGGCCAGCATCCGATCGAGTTCGTCGGGAGCGAGGCCGTCGAGTTCCCAACGGGCGCGCCAACGGTGGATCAGATCGCGGATCACATTCATCGCCGTCTTCCTTCAGATGCGGTGGAGTTCGAACTTCGCGGGGTGGTCCGGTACTCCCGCGCCGGTGGTCGAAGCGAGCGGCAGGGCTCACGAGGGGATGCGAGACGAGGCATCGGGCGCCACCCCGTCGGCATCGGACCCCGCCGATGGATCATCCGGACGCATCATCCGGCGTGCCGCCCGCGAATGGTCCGCGACGAATGGAAGCAACGTCCGGTTCGCGGACGCGGCGCCGGACCTCGCGAGGTCGCCCGCCCGGGTCCAGGCGCGGATCCCCGACTTGCCCCGAAGACGACGCTCCGTCCGCGTCGCCGTTTCTCCAAAATATGAAATAGCATAACCTTATCGGTGAGAGAAGACGACCCGGCGTGTCGGATGTCGCCGCCCGGGTCTCGGCGGCCGCCTTCCTTCGGCTCAATCCGGCAGGACGGCCACCGCCTGGATCTCGACCTTGGCGCGATCCTCGATCAGGGCGACGACCTGGACCGCCGCCATCGCGGGAAAGTGCCGGCCGATCACCGCGCGATAGACCGCGCCGATCTCTTTCAGGCGGGCGAGATAGTCGCGCTTGTCGACGAAGTACCAGGTCATCGAGACGAGGTGCTCGGGTCCGGCGCCGCCAGCGCGCAGGACCGCGACGATGTTCTCCAGGGTCTGGCGGACCTGCTCGACCAGATCGTCGGTCTCGAAGGTCTGCTGAGCCGACCAGCCGATCTGGCCGCCGACATGGATCTGGCGGCCGCGCGCCAGCACGCCGTTGGCATAGCCGGCCGGCTTCGCCCAACCCTCGGGCTGCAGGATCTGGTGCATCGTCGTTCTCCGAGGGGCGAACCGGCAGGGACGCCGGCGGTCGCCGTGGGGTTGGAGCGAGGCGACGACCGGCCGCGCTCGCGAGGGGACGGTCACCGCGCCGAGGCGGGCCGACGGCTCTTCAGCAGGTCGCGGGCGATGATCAGCTTCTGGACCTCCGTCGCCCCCTCGTAGATCCGCAGCGCCCGGATCTCGCGATAGAGCTTCTCGACGGTCTCGCCGGAGCGCACGCCGCGTCCGCCGAACATCTGCACCGCCCGATCGATGACGCTCTGGGCGGTCTCGGTCGCCGTCATCTTGGCCATGGCGGCCTCGCGGGTGGTCGGCAAGCCCTGGACGTCGCGGCGCCAGGCGGCGCGGTAGGTCAGCAACTCCGCGGCATCGATGCCGGTGGCCATGTCGCCGAGCGCGGCCTGGGTCAGTTGCAGGTCGGCGAGCATGCCGCCGGCCATCGGCCGCCGCGTCGCATGGTCGAGGGCCTCGTCGAGGGCGCGGCGGGCGAAGCCGAGCGCCGCCCCGGCGACCGAGGCGCGGAAGATGTCGAGCGTCCGCATCGCGATCTTGAACCCCTCGCCGGGGAGCCCGAGCAGGCGCGACGCCGGGATGCGGCAGGCGTCGAAGCGGATCGTCGCCAGCGGATGGGGGGCGATGACGTCGATCCGCTCGACGACGGAGAACCCGGGATCATCGGCGAAGACCACGAAGGCGGAGATGCCACGGGTCCCCGGCGCCTCGCCGGTGCGGGCGAACACCGTGTAGACGTCGGCGATGCCGCCGTTGGAGATCCAGGTCTTCTCGCCGTCGAGCACGAAGGCGTCGCCGTCGCGGCGGGCGGCGCAGGTCATGGCGGCGACGTCGGAGCCGGCGTTGGTCTCGGACAGCGCGAATGCGGCGAGCCATGCGCCGGCGCGCACCTTGGGCAGGGTCGCGGCCTTCAGCTCCGGCGATCCGGCGAGCGCGATGGCGCCCGTCCCCAGCCCCTGCATGGCGAAGGCGAAGTCGGCGAGGCCGTCGTGCCAGGCCAGCGTCTCGCGCGTCAGGCAGAGGTGCAGCGAGCGGATCGCCGCGCCGTCGTCGTCGGCCGTCGCGACGGCGGCGTCGAGCAGGCCGGCGTCGCCGAGGCGGGAGACCAGTGTCCGGCAGGTGCCGTCGATGTCGCCGTGATCGAGCCCGGCGAGGCCGCCCGCCGCGACGAAGGCGTCGAGGCGCTCGGCATGGGCGCGATGCTCGGCGGTGAAGAAGGGCCAGTCGAGATGGTCGCGGCTCGGTCCGGCGAGCGGGCTCGGGTGGGTCACCGATCAGTTCCCTTCGAACACGGGTTTGCGCTTCGCCGCGAAGGCGTCGAAGGCGCGGCGGAAATCCTGGGTCGCCATGCAGATCGCCTGGGCCTGGGCCTCCGATTCGATCAGCTCCTCGAGGCCCATCGCCCATTCCTGGTTCAGCATGGTCTTGGTCATGGTGTGGGCGAACCACGGGCCGTCGGCGAGCGACCGCGCCAGCTCGAGCGCCTTCGCCTCGAGCTCCGCCGCCGGATGCAGCGCGTTGTGGAAGCCCCAGGCGAGGCCCTCCGCCGCGCCGAGGCTGCGGCCGGTCATCAAGAGTTCGGTGGCGCGGCCCTGGCCGATGAGGCGCGGCAGGATCCCGCAGGCCCCCATGTCGGCACCGGCGAGGCCGACGCGGGCGAAGAGGAAGGCGGTCTTGGCCTCGGGCGTGGCGAGACGCAGATCCGCCGCCATGGCGAGGATCGCCCCGGCGCCGGCGCAGATGCCGTCGATCGCCGCGACGATCGGCTGCGGACAGCGCCGCATCGCCTTGACCACGTCACCGGTCATGCGGGTGAAGGCGAGGAGGTCCGGCATGGTCATCCGGGTCAGCGGCTCGATGATCTCGAAGACGTCGCCGCCGGAGGAGAAGTTGCCCCCCGCCCCGGTCAGCACCACGGCGCGGACATCCGACGCCTGGGCGAGATCGCGGAAGAGATCGCGCAATTCGGCGTAGCTCTCGAAGGTCAGCGGGTTCTTGCGCTCCGGCCGGTTCAGCCGGATCGTCGCGACACGGCCGTCGTCGGAGACCTCCATGCGGAAATGCTCGGGGCGATGGTCCTTGAAGGGGCGCTTCATCCCCGCCAGCGTCGGTCTGGTCTCGGTCATCCGGTCATCACCTCGCCACCGGCGACCGCGATCGCCTGTCCATTGATCGACGACGCGCCCCGCGAGGCGAGCCACAGCACCGTGTCGGCGACCTCGTCCGGGTCGACCAGCCGGCCCTGCGGATTGCCGGCGGTCAACTGGGCCAGCGCCGCCGTCGCGTCGAGACCGGTCTTGGCGACGATCGTCGCCACAGCGCCGGTGACCATCGGCGTGTCGGTATAGCCGGGGCAGACCGCGTTGACGGTGATCCCGGTCTTGGCCAGTTCGAGCGCCAACGAGCGGGTCAGGCCGATCACACCGTGCTTGGCGGCGCAATAGGCGGCGACGTAGCGATAGCCGACGAGGCCGGCGGTCGAGGCGACGTTGACGATCCGCCCGCCCGCACCCTTCGCCAGGAGATCCGGCAGGACCGCCTGTGTGACCAGGAAGACCGAGGTCAGATCGACCGCGATCACCCGGTTCCACGCCTCCGCCGACATCCGGCCGAAGGGCGCGCTCTCGGCGGCGCCGGCGTTGTTGACCAGGATCTCGACCGGCCCGTAGGCGGCGCGGGCGGCGGCGAGCCCGGCCTCGATCGCTTGCGGGTCGGTGACGTCGAAGCCGGCCGCGATCGCGGTGGCGCCGGCGGGCAGCGACGCCGCCAGCGCCCGCAGCGGTTCGGCGCGCCGCCCGGCCAGCGTCACCCGCGCGCCGGCTCGGCTCAAGCGCCGGGCGATCGCCGCGCCGATACCGCTGCCGGCGCCGGTGACGAGGGCGTGGCGGCCTGCGAAGTCCTCGGTCCCGGTCATCGATCGATCCTCACTTGGCCGCCGTGACATGGGCGGAGCGGTCGAGGTTGGCTTCGTACTGGTGCTTGGCCGCCTGATACTGCTTCGGCCAGGCGATGCTCTTCACCCCGATCTTGGCCGCCTCGTGCAGGGTCCACGACGGATCGGCGAGATGCGGGCGGGCGATGGCGCAGAGATCGGCGCGGCCGGCGGCGATGATCGAGTTGGCGTGATCGGCCTCCGAGATCGCCCCGACCGCGATGGTCGCGATCCCGATCTCGTTGCGGATCTTATCGGAGAACGGCGTCTGGAACAGGCGTCCGTAGACCGGTTGCTCGCCGCGCCAGACCTGGCCCGACGAACAGTCGATCAGATCGGCGCCGGCTTCCTTGAACAGGCGGGCGAAGATCGCCGCGTCCTCGGGCGTGTTGCCGCCCTCGCTCCAGTCGTGACAGGAGAGGCGTACCGAGGTCGGCCGGTCCGCCGGCCAGGCGGCGCGGACGGCGCTAAAGACCTCGAGCGGGAAACGCGCCCGGTTGTCGTGGCTGCCGCCGTAGTCGTCGTCGCGCCGGTTGGTCAGGGGCGACAGGAAGCTCGACAGCAGGTAGCCGTGGGCGGCGTGCAGTTCGAGCCAGTCGACATCGGCCGCCGCCGCCCGCTTCGTCGCCGCGACGAAGTCGGCGATCACCCGATCCATGTCGGCGCGGTCCATCGCCTTCGGCACCTGGCCGTCGGCGGTGTAGGGCTGGGCCGAGGCCGAAAGCAGCGGCCAGTTGCCGGCCGCGAGCGCAAGCTCGTCGCCGTCCCAGGGGGGACACGTCGACCCCTTGGAACCGGCGTGGCCGAGCTGGACGCCGAGCTTGGCTTCCGAATTGCCGTGGACGAAGTCGGCGAGGCGCTTCCAGCCGGCGCCTTGCGCGTCGTTCCACAGGCCGAGGCAGCCGGGGGTGATGCGGGCGTCCGGCGAGACGCAGGTCATCTCGGCGAAGACCAGACCGGCGCCGCCGATCGCGCGGGCCCCCAGATGCATCATGTGGAAGTCGCCGATCAGCCCGTCGATCGCCGAATACATCGCCATCGGCGACACCACGATGCGGTTGACCAGCCTTGTGCCGCGAACCCGATAGGGGGTGAACATCGGCGGCACCACCGGCTCGCCGGGGGTGACCGTCAGGCCCGACCGGGCGGCGAACCAGCGCTCGTAGCCCTCGAGCCAGGTCTTGTCGCGCAGCCGCAGATTCTCGTGGCTGATGCGCTGCGACCGCGTCAGCATCGAATACATGAACTGCTCCGGCTCCAGGCTGTCGGCATAGCGCTGCCCGACCACCTCGAACCACTCCATCGCATTGCGCGCGGCATTCTGGATGCGGGCGACGTCGACGCGGCGGATCTCCTCGTAGGTCGCCAGCACCTCGGGGATCCGCTCCTTGTCGTGGCCGAGCGTCTCGAACTGGCGGGCCAGTTCGATCGCGTCGTCGATGGCGAGCTTGGTGCCGGAGCCGATGGCGAAATGGGCGGTGTGGGCGGCGTCGCCCATCAGCACGACGTGATTCTTGCCGTTGAAATGGCTCCACTTGCCGCAGATCAGGCGATTGAAGTTGAGCCAGGCCGAGCCGCGCAGGTGGCGGCCGTTGGTCATCAGCTCGGCGCCGTCGAGCACCTCGGCGAAGAGGGTCTCGCAGAAGGCGACCGAGCCCTCCTGGTCGAGCTCGCCGAGGCGATGGGCCTGATAGGCTTCTTCCGTGGTCTCGATGATGAAGGTCGAGGTGGCGGCGTCGAACTTGTAGATGTGCGCCTGGAACCAGCCGTGCTCGGTCTTGCGGAAATCGAAGGTGAAGGCATCGAAGAGCTTCCTGGTGCCGAGCCAGATGTAGCGGTTCGGCCGCACCACCAGATCCGGCTGGAACGCCTCCTCGTAGCGGTTGCGGATCTTCGAGTTGATGCCGTCGGCGGCGATGATCAGGTCGGCGTCGGGGAACTCGAGGTCGCTGTTGACCTCGCGCTCGAACACCAGTTCGACGCCGAGCGCCTCGCAGCGCTTCTGCAGGATGTTGAGCATCTGCTTGCGGCCGATGCCGACGAAGCCGTGGCCGGAGGTGCGCTGGCGGGTGCCCTTGAACAGCACCTCGATGTCGTCCCAATGGTTGAAGGCGTCCTCGATCTCGGTCGCCGTCTCCGGGTCCCATTCGCGCATCGCCGCCATGGTGGCGTCGGAGAACACCACACCCCAACCGAACGTGTCGTAGGGCTTGTTGCGCTCGACCACGGTGATCTCGTGCTCGGGATGGAGCTTCTTCATCAGGAGACCGAAATAGAGGCCGGCCGCGCCGCCGCCGATCGAAACGATTCGCATGGGGCAGATCCTTCTTTCGCTCGAGGCCGTAACCTGCCGGCTCGACTTGCCTATCTCGGATGCCGTGGGGCCTCGGCCGGACGGTCGTCCTGGTTGGTGGACGTGGCGCGCCTCAGACCGGCAGTCCGCCGAGGCTCATGCCGCCGCAGACGTAGAGCACCTGGCCGGTGACGAAGCTCGCCTTGTCGTCGAGGAAGAACGACACCGCGTTGGCGACGTCCTCGCGGGTGCCGATCCGGCCGACCGGGATGGCGTCGGCCAGCATCGTCTGCTTGTCGGAGCCCTTCGGCACGATGCCCCAGAAGTTGTCGGTGAGGATCGGCCCGGGGGCGACGACGTTGACGGTGATGCCCTTGCGCGCCAGTTCCAGCGCCCAGGTCCGCGCCAGACCGTGGATGCCGGCCTTGGTCGCCGCGTAAGCCGAACGGGTGGCGGCTCCCATCGAGGCGCGCGAACCGACGAAGACGATACGGCCGAAGCGGCGTTCCTCCATGCCGGCGAGCGCCGCCTGGGTCAGGATCATCGGGGCGCCGAGATGCAGTTGCGCCAGGGTCTGGATGTCCTCGGCATGGGCGTCGGCGAGCAGGTTGGGCAGGATCAGGCCGGCATTGTGGACGAGGCCGTCGATCGGCGAGGTGCCGCAGATCTCGGCGGCCACGGCGCGGGTCTCGGCGATGTCGGTCAGGTCGGCGCGATAGGCCGTGAGGTTCTCGTGTTCCCACGTCGGCAGGTCGAGCCCGAGGGCGACCACCCGCTCACCCTTGTCGATCAAGAGCTTGGCGAGGGCCTCGCCGATGCCGGAGCTGGCGCCGGTGATCAGGGTGGTGCGTTGTTCGGTCATGACGGATTTCCCGGAATCAGGGCGACGACCCGGAGCGGGCTGCCTGAGCCGCCGGCGATCTTCAGCGGCGCGGCGACGATCACCGCGCCACGGGTCGGCAGGCGGTCGAGATTACGCAGGCACTGCAGGCCGAAGCGGCCGTTGCCGTGCAGGATCGAATGGGCGGGCAACGGCGGGTCGAAACGATAGGCCTGACCGGCGTCGGTGCCCACCGTCTCCACCGCCAGGCCGATGCAGTCGCGCTCGCCGACCAGGAAGGTCACGGCGCCGGCGTCGGGTCCGGGCGAATGCGCCCCGTCGTTCTTCAGGTTGAGATAGGCCGGCGTGCCGACGCGCTTGTACCAGTCGGTGCGCAGCGCGATCCAATGGCGGGCGGGGATCGGGCCGTTGTGGCTCTCCCAGTCCTCGAGGAAGGCCCGCGTCAGCACGAAGTCGGCGTCGGCGGCGGCTTGCATGGAGATGTCGATCACCACCGCCGGCGCGACGAAGTTCTTCGGCGCCACGGCGTCGACGGTGGCATCGGGCAGGTCCTTGCCGGTCACCCAGTGTACCGGCGCGTCGAAATGGGTGCCGGTGTGCTCGTTCATCGAGATGTTGTTCCAGTACCAGGCCGGCCCGTCGCCGTCGTAGCGCGACAGCGTCTCCATCCGGAACGGCTCGCACTGCCCGTATTCGGGCGGCAGGACGATCACCGGAAAGTCGGCGCCGAGGGTGTTGGTCAGGTCCACGACCTCGATCGTCCCCCCGGCGATGCCGCTCGCCAGGGCGGCGAGTATCTCGTTCGACTGCGCCACGTTGTTTCTCCGCTCCGATCGATCCCGTCGGGTCCGAGGCTCCACGCCTGCGGTCCGCAGCGAGCCGGTTCAAACCTGTCGTTTCTTGAGATGCCGGAGATCGTGGAACCGGCCGTCGGCCATCAGCTCCGCCACCATCTTGTTGAGCCCGGCGCGCTGGATCTTCTCCGTCGCGGTGACCGGCAGGCGGTCGACGAAGGCGATCCACCCCGGCGCCTTGTAATAGGCGAGGCGCTCCAGCGCCCAGGCGACGATCGCCTCGGCTTGCGGCTGGCCGGGCGCACCGTCGTGCGAGACGATCAGCGCCGCGACCTCGTCGCCACGAATGGTATCGGGCGTCGCCGCCACCGCCGCGTCGCGGATCGCCGGATGGCGCTTGAGCGCCGTCTCGACCTCGACCGCCGAGATGTTCTCGCCCGAGCGGCGGATGACGTTCTTCTTGCGGTCGATGAAGTGCAGATCGCCGTCGCCGTCGCGCGAGACGATATCGCCGGTGTGGAACCAGCCGTCGCGCCAGGCCTCGGCGGTGGCCTCCGGGTCCTTCAGGTATTCGCGGAAGAAGCCGAAGCGCGGGTTCCCGCCGGCGCGCCGCACCAGCAATTCGCCCGGCAGGTCGCCTTCGACGTCGGACCCGTCCTCGGCGACGATGCGATGGGCGACGTCCGGTGTCGGCCGGCCGAAGCAGCTCGTGCCGATCTTGCGCGGCTCGTCGGCGGCGCAGATCGTGGCGCCGCTGCCGGTCTCGGTCATCGCCCAGGCCTCGATCAGCGGAAAGCCGAAGCGCGCCTCGAACGGCCCGTGCAGCAGCTTGTCGACACCGGCGCCGAAGCCGAAGCGGACCTGATGGGCGCGGTCTTCGGGAGACGCCTCCGCCGCCATCAGCATCGACGGCATGACGCCGAGATAGTGCAGGCAGGTGGCGCGGCTGTCGCGCACGCTCTGCCACCACGACCGCGGATGGAACCGGTCGAGAATGATCAGGCAGCCGCCGACCGTCACCATGGCCATCACCGAGACCGCCATCGCGTTCATGTGGAACAGCGGCAGCGGCGTCAGCATGCGTTCGCCGTCGAGACGCAGCGAGACCCGCCCGCCGACATCGCGATACCATTCACCGGAATAGAGGAAATAGGTGTTGTCGAGGACGCAGCCCTTGGGCTTGCCGGTGGTGCCGGAGGTGTAGAGCAGGGCGCATTCGGTGTTCGCGTCGCCGTCGACCGCCGCCAGCGGCCCACCGTGGGGCGGCGGCACCGGTTGGTCCGGGGTGAACACCGGGATCGGCCGTCCGGCCGCGGCGGCCGCTTCCTCGACCTCGGCGATCCGGTCGGCGAGAACCACCGCCGCCACCATCTCGGAATGGGTGACGATGTATTCGAGCTCGCTCGACCGCAGATCCGGGTTGATCGGTACCACCGACACCCCGAGGCCGTTCAGCGCGAACCAGATCTCCAGGAACGCCGGGCGGCTCTGCAGCAGGAGACCGACCCGATGGCCCTGGCCGTAGCCGCGATCGCGGAAGGCGGCGCGCCACCCTTCGACCCGGCCGAGCATGGTGGCGTAGTCGACCGTCTCCGCCGGGATGGCGTAGATGCGGGCGGTCTCCGCCAACACCTCGAGGAACGGCGCATCGGGGCGGGCGGTCGCGGTGTCGCGGAAGCGGGCGTGGACGGTCTGGCTCGACATCGCACTCACATGAACAGCTGGATGTTGCCGAAGGGCGCGTCGAAGTTCAGCAGATCGATGCGCTTCAAGCGGATCTTCGGGGCGCCCCCGACGATCCGCAACTCGTGGGTCGCCCAGCCCGAATAGCGCTCGAGCTGATCGCCGCGGGTCTCGGAGTAGAGGTAGCTGGTCCGCGTCGTGGCGGTGCCTGCAGCTTCGTCGAAAGCGGTGATCAGCGGCTGTTGCAGCAGGTGATGGCAGCGGCTCTTCGGCTTCTGCGAGAAGGTGCGCTCGCCCGCCAGACGCTCGACCCGCACCTTGAGCAGCAGCAGGTCCTCGTACATCAGCGACGGCCGCAGCACCGGATCGGTCTGCTGCCACTCCAGCGGCATCCAGTAGCGGCCCTCGGGGTGGAAGAGGTCGAGCCACGCCTGCCACTGCATCGTGTCGAGCAGATGGGCCTCGTGATAGACGAAATCGACGATGTCCTGGCGGTTCACGGTTCCGTCCTCCCGTCCATCGAGCAGGTCATGAATTTCCGCCAGGCGTGGAACTGGTTGCGCATCTGGCGTTCCGAGGTTCCGTTGACGACGGCGGTGACGTCGGTCTCCTCGCCCGGTTCGTAGAGGCGCTGGAGGTTGACCCATTCGTTGCCGTCGGAGCGCAGGCCGTCCTGCGCCCGCTCGTACATCTCGAGATCGTCGTGGCCGACGATCGAGGTCGGGGCATTGATGAAGCGGTTGTACATCAAGGCCCGCTCGTAGAGCGTGTCCGGGGCGCCGACGAGGCGGAACACCCAGCTCTCCACCAGGGTCTTGTCGACCGCGATGGGTATGAAGTTGCGCAGGATCTGCACCGGCCCCTTCACCAGCAGGTTGGGGAAATAGACGCTGTTGTGGCGCACCTCGCCGAGGATCTCGCGCGCCCGGGTCTCGCCGTAGGCCGCGACCATCTGGGCGAAATAGCCGCCGATCTCGGAATAGTCGGCGTGGATCGAGCCGGTGACCCCGGAGTGGCCGTGGCCGTTCGGCCAGACCCGGAGCCCGGCCTTCTCGTAGAACTCGTAGGGGTTGGTGAAGGGCCCGTAGAGCTGCACCGCCATCGGCGTCTCGCCGGCTTGGGCGCCCTGTTCCTTCCACACCTTGACCGCGGTTCCGGCCGAACTCTCGTGCGCCACCATCGGATGGCAGGTGTCGGTCTGGTTCTCGACCAACATCTTCCAATTGCACGGGTTCATGTAGCGGATCGGCGGCGCGTCGATCACCAGCCGTCCCTCAGGCGAGCGGTCGACCATGTTGTCGATGGTGGACAGCGCCTCGCCGAAATAGTCCTCGAAGGCGAGGCCGCCGGGCTTCAGCTTGACGAAGATGAAGTCGCGATAAACGCGGAAGTCGGCGACCGGCGCCAGCCCCTCGCTGCCCTGCGCCTCCGCGAAGCCGGTGTTGTCGTAGCCCTTCTTCAAGGGCACCGCGAGGAGCGAGCCGTCGGTCTTGAACGACCAGGCGTGATAGGGGCAGCGGAAGAACTTGCCGGTGTTGCCGCAGGGCTCGGAGGCGACCTTGACGCCCTTGTGCGGGCAGCGGTTGTGGAACGCCCGGATCGAGCCGTCGCCGTGGCGCGCCACCAGGACCGGCTGGCGCCCGACATGGGCGGTCAGGAAGTCGCCGGACTTCGGGATCTGGCTGGCGTGGCCGACGAAGATCCAGGTGGAGGTGAAGAGATGCGCCATCTCGAGATCGAAGATCTCGGCGTCGACATAGGCGTCGCGGTGAACCTCGCCGTCGCGAACCAGATCCTGCACCGCTTGGGCATTGCCGGTGTACCGTTGCATGACGTTCGGTTCCCCCTCGGTATCGATGCGCCGTTCGGTCGGCGGCCGGGTTCTGTTTCGTTCGCGTCAGAGATCGAGCACCAGGCGCGGCGACTTGGCGCGCGAGACGCAGATCTGCATGACCTTGTTCGACGCCCGCTCGGCGTCGGTCAGGATCACGTCGCGATGGTCGGGCACGCCGTCGACGACGCCGCATTGGCAGATGCCGCAATCGCCGCGCAGGCAGTCGTGCAGCGGGTCGAGCCCGGCCGCCTCCAGGGCCTGGACGATGCTCTGATCGGCCTCGACCCGGATGACTCGGCCCGTCGAGGCGATCTCGATCTCGAAGGCGGTGTCAGCGCCGGTCGGGGCGCTCGCCTTGAACAATTCGGAATGGATCCGCGCCGCCGGGATGCCGCGCGCCGCCGCCGCCGCCTTGACCGCCTCGGTCATGCCGGCGGGACCGCAGACGTAGACATGCGCCGCCGGATCGGCGGCAGCGAGCGCGGCGGCGATGTCGAGGCGCGAGGCGTCGCTGTCGTGGTGCACCGCCAAGGCGTCGCCGCAGATCGTCCGCAGCGGCTCGAGGAAGGCCAGCGTGCCCGGCGCCCGGCCAGCGTAGTGGAGCGCGAAGGGCACGCCGCGCGCCTTCAGCTCGGCCGCCATCGACAGGATCGGGGTGATGCCGATGCCGCCGGCGAAGAGCAGGGCAGGGGCGTCGCCCGCATCGAGCGGGAAGTTGTTCTCAGGCGTGGAGACCGCGACCTCGTCGCCCGGTTCGAGCCCGTGCATGAAGCGTGAGCCGCCGCCGCCGTTCTCCTCGAGCAGGACGCCCAGGGACCACTGCGTCGGATCGCCATCCGGCAAGGCCATCAGCGAATAGGGCCGATCGCCGCCGTCGGGTAGCGAGACCCGGACATGGGCGCCGGCCGACCATGCCGGCGGCGCGCCGTCGAGCGGGGCGAGGACGAGGTGTCGGATCGCCGGCGTCGCCGCCACCGCCGAGATCACCCGGAACCTCCTCCGCGCCGCCGCCTGTCCCTGCATGACCCCTGTCCGCTCCCACAAACAATATGAGTTCGCATATTCTTACTGACGAATTATATCCTGTCAAGCACGCCGACGAAGGCGGGGTGAGATGCCCCGCCGTCCCCGTCACATGACCGGCGGACGTGTCATCTCCAGATCGTTCAGGCGCCGGACGAAATCGGCGAGGCGGCGTTTGCGATAGGCCGGGACGTCCATCCCCTCGTAGTCGAGGAAGCCGCGCAGGGTCTTCAGCCCGATCCGGCCTTCGGCCATGTTGCGCTCGATGATCGCCGGCGCGGCGTAGCGCGGATCGTTCATCGCCCCGCTCATGTAGCGGCTGGTGTGGTGGAGGATGTCGCCGCCGCCCCAGTCGATGAATTCGAGCAGGCCGAGCACCGAGAAGCGCAGGCCGAAGCCGTATTTGACCGCCTTCTCGACGTCCTCGGCCGATGCCACGCCCTCCTCGACGATGCGCGCTGCCTCGTTCATGGCGATGCCCTGGATGCGCGGCACGATGTAGCCGGGTCGCGCCGAACAGGTGACCGGCACCTTGCCGATCCGCTCCAGCAGCGCCACCAGGCGCGCGACGGTGTCCGGGCTGGTGTCGCGGCCGGGAGACAGCTCGACCAACGGCATCAGGAAGGCCGGGTTCAGCCAATGGGCATTGAGGAAGCGGGAGGGTTTGCAGACCACCGCCGCGAGATCGTCGACGAGGATCGTCGAGGTGGTCGAGGCGATGATGGTGGAGGGCGGGCAGAACAGCGAGGCCGCCCGCAGGGCCTCGCGCTTGAGCTCGAGGACTTCGGGGAAGCCCTCGAAGACGACGTCGGCGGCGGCGAGTGCCTCGGCGGCGGCCGATCGCGGCACGACCGAGACCCGCCCGGCGATCCGCTCGATCGACGCGCCGCCTTCGAAGAGGCCGATCTCCGCCAGAAGCGTCAGCGTCTCGAGGATCTCGGCGCGGGCCTCGGTGGCGATCGCCTCGAAGTCGGGCTCGGGCCTTTCCTTGAAGTCGATCAACGTCACCGGATGGCCGGCATAGGCGAAGACGATGGCGATGCCGCGCCCCATGCGGCCGGCGCCCAGCGCGACGATTCGTTCGGGGGACGGGGTGGCGGGTGTGTCGAGAGCGCTCATGCCGAATACCCCTGCTTCAGGAACGCCGTCATGGCGGCGCGATCGAGGCCGCCGAGGCCGAGCCGCGACAGCGGCCGGCCGGTCACCGCGAAATCGTCGCCGCAGATGGTCGCGCCGAGCGTCATCAGTCCGCGCGCCACGGGGGTGTCGACGCCGGCGAAGTCGGCGAGCGAGACCAGCAGCGACAGGCCGAGCCGGACGTCCTCGAGCATGTAGCGATGCTCGGTGAGGACGATCTTCTCACGCCAGTCGTCGGACGCCTTGAGTTCGGCATGGGCGGCGCGGCCGTACATCCATTCGTCGCCGTCGTGGGCGTAGTGGTCGGCGAGCGGGAAATGCGGCGCGCCGTAGCCGAGCGCCTCGCGCACCGCGATGCGCTCGCCGTCGAGCCGGTCGGTCACCCGGCGCACCGAGGGCTGGGTGCCTTCGTTGTGGATGTCCCAAGCCTCGAAATGCTCGAGCGGCGCGGCGTTCATCAGGATCAGCGGCGGGTGGATGATCGGGCCGGCATTCATCAGCGCGCCGGAGACGACGTCTCCGCAGGGCTCGATCACGCCGGGGAAGGCGCGGCCGATCACCTCGTGCGCATGATCCGATGCCGCGAGCGGGAAGACGCCGGTGGGCAGGCGGGTCGCCCGCGTCGTCACCACCACCTCGGCGAAACCGTGCTTGCGCACCAGCCACGGCAGGGTGCCGGTCTCGGCGAAGGCGACGCCGTCCACCGTCCCGGCGTCGTGGGCGGCGCGGGCGAAGATCAGCGAGCCGAGCGTGCCGGGCGGCAGGAACACCACCTGTCCCGGGCGAAGATGGGGCGCCACCTCGCTCGCCAGCGCCTCGTGGGCGGTCGCCGGCAGCGGGCAGACCACCAGCTCCGCGCCGGCGAGCGCGTCGCCGAGCCGATCGGTGATCATCGCGACGGTTCCGTCGCGGGTGCCCTTCGCGTCGCGCAGGGTCAGCCGATCGCCGAGCCCGTGATGGCGCGCGACGTCTTCGCCGTTGCGCCGCCACAGGGCGACGTCGTGACCGGCGAGCGTGAAGTCGATGGCCGCCGCCATCGACCCGTTGCCGCCACCGAGAACCGCGATACGCATGGTTGGTTTCCCTCTCGTCGATCGATCCGAGGCCGCGCCGCGGGGCCCCGTCCGGCCCCCTGGCGCGCGCGGCGGATGTCGCCGCTGCCTCGCATTCCGATATACTTTATCCATGAAACTATGTAACTTCATATTCTATCGTGCAACGTGGATTTTCGCCGTCGCACGTCGGGCCGAGTAGTCGGGACCGCCGAGGACGGCAGCGGGAGGCGGACCGGATGGTGAGACGTCGCTTCGTCGAGACACGGTCGGGGGTGGTGCATGTCGCCGAGGCCGGCGACGGCCCGCCGGTGCTGCTGTTGCACCAGACGCCGCGCTCCTGGGACGAGTTTCGCGACGTGCTGCCACTGGTCGGGCGCGGCTATCGGGCGATCGCCATGGACACCCGTGGCTTCGGCGATTCCGATCCGCTGCCGGCGGAGAAGGTGTCGATCGAGGGCTGGGCCGAAGCCGTGTCGGATCTCGCCGACGCGCTCGGCCTCGACCGGATGGCGGTGGTCGGCCACCACACCGGCGCGGCGATCGCTGTGGAACTGGCGGCGCGCGCCCCCGACCGGGTGCGACGGCTGGTGCTGTCGGCGTCGCCCTTCGTCGACGCCGAACGACGGCGAAAATACGCGGCCCTCTCGCGGGTGGTCGACGAGGTCGAGCCGCGCGCCGACGGCGGCCATCTCCTCGACCTGTGGGAGGGCCGGCGGTCGCTCTATCCCGACGGGGCGATCGACCTGCTCGAACGCTTCGTCCGCGACGCGCTCAAGGCCGGACCGATGGCGGCCGAGGGGCACCGCGTCGTCAATCGCTATCGGATGGAAGGCCGCTTCGGGAAGGTCGCCTGCCCGACGCTGGTCCTCGCCCCGACGGAGGATCCGCACGCCTTTCCCAACGCCCGGCGGGTCGCCGCCGCGATTGCCGGAGCGCGGGTCCTCGACATCCCCGGCGGCATGGTTCCTTTGCCGGATCAGATGCCGGAGGTCTTCGCCGCCGCCGTGGTCGGGTTTCTCGACGAGACCGGTCCCTGGGCCTGACACCGGACACACGAAGTTTCGACTCGTGGCGACATCTGCGATCCGAAGGTGGCGTCATCCGGTCCTCTCCCCCACAAGGGGGGAGGGAACCCTGGGGCGACGTCCTTCGGAACGAGACCGTACCCGCGATGGGTCGGGACTTCGTAAGTCCGGTATGAGTGGGCGGCCGATCCGCCGCCGCCTTCAGCGGCGCAGCGTGTAGCCGGCCGCCTCGCGGTCCCACATGTCGGTCGTCCGTCCGGCCTCGCGCAGCGCCACCTTGCGGATCTTGCCGTTCTCGGTCAGCGGCATCTCGCCGACGAAGCGCAGGAAGCGTGGCACGGCGAAATAGGCGAGGCGCTCCTCGCAGAAGGCCATCACGGCTTCCGGCGTCTGCGTCTCGCCCGGCTTGAATTGGAGCGCCGCCGCCACTTCGTCCTCGCCGAGTTCGGACGGCACGGCGAAGACGGCGCAGGCGGCGATCGCCGGGTGGGCCATCAGTACCTGTTCGACCTCCCACGACGAGACGTTCTCGCCGCGCCGCCGGATGGCGTCCTTGACCCGGTCGATGAAGCGATAGTGGCCGTCGGCCTCGCGCACCACCCGGTCGCCGGTGTGGAACCACAGATTGCGCCAGGCCTCGACCGTCTTGTCGGGCATGGCGAAATAGCCGGTGGCGAAGGAGAACGGCTCGGTCGGTCGCAACAGCAGTTCGCCGGCCACTCCGTCGGGCAGCGGCGCGTCGCCCTCGTCGACGATCATCGCCTCGGCACTCGGCATCAGGTAGCCGAGGGTCCCCGGGTGATCGGAGGGGATCGGGCTCGAGAAGACGAAGTTGGTTTCGGTCGAGCCGTAGCCGTCGACCAGCGGCACGCCGAAGCGTTCCATGAACACCGCATGGAAGCGCTCGGGCACGCCGCCGCCGAGGGCCACCCGCAAACGGTGATCGCGATCCTCGGGAGCCGCCTCGCGCGCCAGCAGGATCGCCGCCATCGCGCCGAGTAGGTAGGTCACCGTCGCCCCCCGCGCCCGCGCCGTCTTCCAGAAGCCGGACGCCGAGAACCTCGGCTCCAACACATAGGTGCAACCGTTCAACATCGCCTGATAGAAGGCGTTGAGCGCATTGGTGTGGAAGATCGGCAGCATGGTCATGAGGACATCGCCGTCGCGGATGCCGAGCGCCCGGGCGGAATTGACCCCCCACCAGAACATCTGCGCCTGCGGGCACTGAACCCCCTTGGAGGGGCCGGTGGTTCCGGAGGTGTAGAGGATCGCCACGGTGTCGCCGGGGCCGACGGTGACCTCGGCGAAGGGGAGGGGGCGCGTGTCGCCCAGCCCCGCGCCGTCGCCGTCGCGGATGCCGTTCTCGGCGATCTCCCATTGGAGGAGGCCTTCGGGCAGACCGTCGGGCAGCGTCGTCAGGAGGTCGCGCAGGCTCGTCTCGATCACCAGCAGACGCGGCTTCGAATTGTCGAGCACATGGGCGAGCTGGGCGCCCTTGAGGGCGGTGTTGATCGGGGTGGCGATCGCGCCGAGCCAGGCGCAACCGAGGTAGACCTGAAGGAACTCGGGCCGATTGCCGGAGAGGACGGCGACGCGATCGCCGGCGCCCACACCGGCGTCGCGCAGGTGTCCGGCCCAGCGGGCGGCCATCGCGGCGGTCTCCCGGTAGGTCCATTCGACCCCGCCGGAACGCAACAGGATCCGGTCGCCATGGCGCTCCGCCTGACGGGTCAGGATGCGTGGCAGCGTTCGCTCCGAGGGCGCGAAGGCCGCGACGATGGCGTCGTAGGGGTCGCCCTCGACCGCCTCGCCGGGGCGCGCGGACCGGGACGCGGGCGCCATGTCAGTGTCCCCCGAGGTAGGCGGAGATCAGCCGCGGATCGTTGATCAGGCCGTCGGCCTCGCCCGACTGGACGATGTCGCCGGTTTCCAGGACATAGCCGTAGTCGGCGGTCTCGAGCGCCGAACGAGCGTTCTGCTCGACCAAGAGCACCGATACGCCGAGATCGCGCAGGGACGAGATCGCCCGGAAGATCTCGCGCACGATCAGCGGCGCGAGGCCGAGGCTGGGCTCGTCGAGCACCAGCAGCTTGGGCTTGGTCATCAGGGCGCGGCCCAGCGCCAGCATCTGGCGTTCGCCGCCCGACAGGGTCCGCGCCTCCTGCCGCCGACGTTCCTTCAACCGCGGAAATCGCTCGTAGACCTCCTCGAGCTCGTTGGCGATGGTCGCCCTGGAGTAGCGGCTGTAGGCGCCGAGCAGGAGATTGTCGCGCACGCTCATCTCGGTGAAGAGCTCGCGGCTCTCCGGCACGAGGCAGAGCCCGGCCTCGACCCGTTCCTCGACCGAGAGCCGCTCGAGATCCCGCCCCATGTAGGTGATGCGGCCCGTGCTGCGCAAAAGACCCATGACGGCGAGCATCAGGGTGGTCTTGCCGGCGCCGTTGGGCCCGATCACCGTGACGATCTTGCCTTCGTCGACCTTCAGGGAGACCGAGCGCACGGCTTCGACCTTGCCGTAGGAGACGGAGACGTTGTCGATGACGAGGAGAGACATCAGGCCACGCCTCCGAGATAGGCTTCCTGGACACGGGGGTCGGCGCGAATTTCGTGCGGCAGGCCCTCGCAGATCTTCTGTCCGAAATCCATGACGACGATGCGGTCGACCAGCCCCATGACGAACTCCATGTCGTGCTCGACCAGGAGGATGGTGAGGTTCTCGGTGTCGCGCAGGGACTTCAGCAGTTCGGCCAACTGGATCTTCTCTTGCCGCCGCAACCCGGCCGCCGGCTCGTCGAGCACCAGGAGGATCGGATCGGCGGCGAGCGCCCGGGCGATTTCGAGAACCCGTTGGGTGCCGAGCGCCAGATTGCCGGCGAGTTCGTAGGGCTTGTCCGCCAATCCGACGCGTTCGAGTTGGCGCATCGCCTCGTGGCGCGCCGAAGCTTCTTCGCGCCCGTCGAGATTGAACAGGCCACGGAACAGCCCGGTGCGGGTGCGTGGGTAGGTGCCGAGCAGGACGTTGTCGAGCAGGGTCATCCGTGGCCGGAGCTTGACGTGCTGGAAGGTGCGGGCGATGCCGGAGCGGGCGATCTCGTGCTGCCGGGTTCCGTGGATCTGGGAACCGGCGAAGACGATGGTGCCGCCGTTGGCCGGCAGAGCGCCGGTCAAGAGATTGAACATCGTGCTCTTGCCGGCCCCGTTCGGGCCGATCAAGGCGAAGATCTCGCCGGCCTCGACGTTGAAACTGACCCGATTGACCGCGATCAGTCCGCCGAAGCGGCGCTCGACGTTCGCCACCTCGAGCAGCGGCGTGCCGCGCGCCGGCTTGGTCCGAACCGGGAGCGGGGCGGCCAGCGCCGGGCGCGGACGCACCAGGGCGGGCAGGAACTGCGCGATGCGGGGCACGATGCCAAGCCGGGCATATTGCAGGAAGACGATGAACAGGCTGGCGAAGGCGACGATCTCGAGCTGCCCGGCCGCGCCGCCGACGAAATAGTGGAGATAGTCCTGCATGGTGTTCTTCAGGAGCGTCACCGCCGCCGCCCCGACGACGCCGCCGATCGGGCTGCCCGCACCGCCGACCATCGCCATCATCAGATATTCGATGCCCATCAGGGGTTCGAAGGGCGTCGGGCTGATGAAACGGCTCATGTGGGCGTAGAGCCAGCCGGAGACGGCGGCCAGGAAGGCGGCGATGACGAAACAGCCGACCTTGACCCGGAAGGCGTCGATCCCGAGGCTGTGGACGAGGGTGTTGCCGGAGCGCAGCACGCGCATGGCGCGGCCCATCCGCGAGTCCAACAGGTTGTAGACGAGGAGCAGCGCGACGCAGACGAAGGCCCAGATCAGGTAGTAGATCTGCCAGCTCTCGACCAGCGGCACCGAGCCGACCGAGATCGGCGGGATCGAGGATAGGCCGTTGTGCTTGCCGAGAATTTCGATGTTGCCGAACAGGAAGCCGATCGCCAGGCCCCAGGCGACCGTGCTGAGCGACAGGTAGTGGCCCTGCAGGCGCAGGGTCATCACGGCGAGCAGGAAGGCGACGAAACAGGTCAGGACGACGCAGAACACCAGACCGATCCAGGGCGAGCCGCCCTCGATCACCGTGACCCAGGCCGTCCCATAGGCCGCGACGCCGACGAAGGCCGCCTGTCCGAACGACACGATGCCGCCGACGCCGGTCAAGAGCGCCAGCCCGATCGCCACCAGGGCGTAGATCCCGATGTAGTTGAGCAGGGTCACGCCGAACGGCCCGATCAGGTGGGGGGCGGCCAGGATCGCGACGAGTGCCGCGAGGATCGCGAGGCGAATGTGGAGACGGGTCATTCGTCGTCGTGCTCCTCGTCGTGGGTGCTGGTGAGCGATCGAACGATCAGGATGGGGATCAGCAGGGCAAAGACGATGACGTCCTTGTAGGCGCTGTTCTCGAAGGCGGCGAAGCTCTCCAGCACGCCGACGAAGAGCGAGCCGATGGCGGTTCCCGGATAGCTGACCATTCCGCCGATGATGGCGCCGACGAAGGCCCTGAGGCCGAGCAGGAAGCCCGAGTCGTAGAAGATCGTGTTGTCGGGGGCGATCAGCACGCCGGACACCCCGGCCATCAGCGATCCCACCACATAGGCGATGGCGCCGGAGCGTTCGGGCCGGATGCCCATCAGGCGCGCGCCGGTGCGGTTCACCGCCGTCGCGCGCAGGGATTTGCCGGTCAGCGAGAACTCGAAGAAGAAATACAGCAGGAGGCTGAAGGCGATCGCCGCGCCGACGACGAGGATCGCCTGCCCGGTGACCAGCACCGGTCCCACCTCGAAGACCGCGTCGGTCAGCGGCTGGGTGCGCACGCCCTCGGGGCCGAAGAACAGGAGCCCCATGCCGACCAGGGCGAAATGCAACGCCATCGACACGACCAGGAGCAGCAGCACCGGGGCATCGGCGATCGGCCGATAGACGATGCGGTCGAGCAGTGGCGCGATCGGCACCACCAGGATGAGCGCGAAGGCGATCCGCACGGCCATGCCGGCCTGGTAGAGCGGCTGGGCCAGCCAGACCAGGCCGACCAGCGCCAGCGGCAGGGCCAGATAGAACAGAAGCGCGCGCGGGATCTGATAGGCACGCCGATCTCGCCACAGATGAACCACCTCGAGCAGGGTGGCGAGCGCCGCCAGCACCACGACGAGCCCCGCCGTTCCCGGCAGCTTGTCGTTCTCCAGCGCCGCCAAGGACAGGGCGGAGAAGGCCGCGATGTCGCCGAAGGGGATGAAGACGACGCGGGTCACCGTGAAGATGAGGACGGTCCCGATCGCGATGAGGACGTAGATGGCGCCCGTCGATATCCCGCCGATGGCGAGAATGGAGGCGATGGTGAAGTCCATGCGCGAGACTCCGAACGGTCAACCGCTGAGGATGGAAGCGAGGCAGACGGCAGGTCGGCCGCCGGGCCCGGGGGGACCCCCGGGCGGAGGTCGGCCCCCACGCGACGGACCTTTCGGCCGGCTGCGCGGGGGCGACCGATCGGCTCGGATCAGGGCTCGAACTTCCAGAGGCCGTTCATCAGCTTGACGACGACGAGCGAGCGCTCGTCGACGCCGTAGATGGCGCCCTTCTTGAAGTTGTAGACGGAGTGCACGCCGGCGAGTTCCTTCGTGTTGAAGATCTCGTTCTTGAGCGCGGTCCGGAATTCGACGGTTCCGGGCTTGGCTTCCTTGAGCGCACGGTCGGCCGCGCCGAGGAAGACCAGCCAGGCGTCGAAGCTGTAGGCGGAGAAGCCGTCGGTGGTCGGCGCGCCGTTGGCCTTCTCATAGGCGGCGCGGAAGGCGAGGGCGATCTTCTTGGCGAAATGGCCGTCGGGCAGCTGTTCCGCGACGATGACCGGACCGGTCGTCACCTTGACGCCCTCCGCCGCCTTGCCGCCGACGCGGACGAAGTCGGCGTTGACGAGCGCGGTGGTGCCGTAGAGACCGCCCTTGTAGTGGTACTTGTTCAATTCGAGCAGGGGCAGCGCGCCCTGCGTGCCCGACGAGCCGAGAAGCACCGCCTCCGGCTTCACCGCCAGGATCTTCAGGATCTGGCCCGGCACGGCGGAATCGGTGCGGGCATAGCGCTCGTTGGTCAGAACCTTGATCTTGCCGGCGGCTTCCGCTTCTTTGGCGCCGCCGTAGACGAGATCGCCCCAGGCGTCCGAGAAGCCGATGAAGCCGACCTTCTCCACCTTGTCGCGGTGCATCCGGTCGGCGATCATCTTGACGAGCAGGGTCGCCGGCTGCGGGATCGAGACGCCCCACTGATCACTGCCGTCGCCGATGTCCATCTTGACCGGCGAGATGGCGATCATCGGAACCTTGAGTTCCTTGGCCACCGCCATCATGGCGATGGTCGAGGGCGCCGTCGCCGTGCCGATCAGCACGTCGACCTTGTTCTCCTCGACCAGCTTGCGGGCGTTTCGCGTCGCGGCGGACGGATCGGCTCCGTCGTCGAGCTCGATCACGGTGATCTTCTCGCCGCCGATGGTGCTCTGATACTCCAGAGCCGCCTTGATCCCCTTGGAATAGGGAATGCCGATCGACGATCCGTTGCCGCTGAGCGAGGTCACGAAGCCGACCTTGATCTCGGCATGGGCAGTCGTCGTCAGCAAGGCTCCGGCCAGCACGGCGCCGATTGTCGAAAGTCTGCGCATCACATTCCCCTCCGTCCGGTTGATCCCGTCGCCCCTCGATCACCATTGCCGCGGCCTCGTTTCGGCCTCGAGCAGTCTCCCCCGACATGGGGACTTCAGGGCAGTTCCGGCTCGGTGAGAGCCGGTAGTCGCGCTCTTCGGAAATCGCGCCCGGCGTTGCCTGTGCCGGGCCGCGATCGCCGCGATCTCGATCGCCCGAGCGACCATGGAGGGATGATAGGTTCTCCCGAAATAGGTGTCTAGACATATTTTTATGTGTAAGATATGTTCACCTCGAATTCGCGCCGATGCCGCTTTTCCCGGCATTTCGGCCGCGGAATCGAGGCGATCGCGGGCAGATTGGCGCGATCACGAGCAGCGGGGGTCGCGATGCGAATCTTCTGGCAGAGCTTCGTCGACGTGAAGATCGGCGCTTCCTATCTGGCGCGATTGCAGGCCTACCTCGAGGGGATCGCCGCGCCGGGAACCTCGGTCACGGTGGCCGGCATGTCGCCGCCCGATCGCGATTTCGGCCGTCTCGCCGAGTTCCGTTGCTCCGTCATGGCGGTCGACGCCGGGCTCCAGGCCGAGACCGACGGCTACGACGCCTATGTCATGGGCCACTTCCAGGATCCCGGCCTCTATGAGCTGCGCTCGGCCCTGCGCATCCCGGTGATCGGCGCCGGCGAGGCGACGCTGCTGGCGGCCTCGCAGCTCGGACGGCGGCTGGGTCTGGTGACGCTCGATGCCGCCTTCGAGGTCTGGCACTACGAGCAGGCCGATCGCTATGGCCTCGGCGGGCGGATCGCCGGCGTCGTCGGCCTCGGCGGCACCCCGGAACTGTTCGACCGCTGTTTCGCCGGCGACGTCGCCACCAAGCAGAAGCTTCTCGCCGACTTCACCGGCCGCGCTCTGCCGATGGTTCAGGCCGGCGCCGACGTGATCATCCCCGCCGGCGTCCTGCCCGGCCTGCTGATCGGCGGCGAGCGCGACTTCAAGGTCGGCCACGCCCCGGTCGTCAACTGCGCCGCGGTGGCGCTGAAGTCGGCGGAGATGTGGGTGCAGTTGCGGGCGCTGAGCGGGCTCGAGCCCAGCCGCGGCCCGAGTTTCGCGCTCGCGCCCGAACGCGCCAAGAGCGATTTCCGTCGGATGGTCGCCCACGGCGCATCGTCCCTCGACTGATCCAACCCGAGGATATCCTTCATGAGACCGAGCAAGATCGTCTACGAGACCGAGGCAAAAGCCTTCGGCGGCCGCGACGGCCGGGTCGCGACCCCCGACGGGCGGCTGGCGCTCGCCCTGTCGATCCCCAAGGAATTCGGCGGCCCTGGCGGCGACGGCACCAACCCGGAGCAGCTGTTCGGCGCCGGCTGGTCGGCCTGCTTCCTCAGCGCCGTCAAGCTGATGGGCCGGCTGACCAAGACCGCCATCCCCGATGGGGCGACGGTCAGCGCCAAGATCGGCGTCGGCGCGGTCGAGGTCGGCTATGCCTTCGTCGCCGAATTGACCATCTCCCTGCCGGGGATCGCGCGCGAGACGGCGGAAGAACTGGTCGCCGGTGCCCACGAGCGTTGCCCCTTCTCGCGCGCCACCCGTGGTAACGTCGACGTCACCCTGACGATCGCCGATGCCTGAGGCCGACAACGTGACGAAGCCCGTTTCCCGTCGAGCGCCCTATGACGGCGTCGTGGTCACGACGCCGGTGACGATTCCCTACCAGCGCTTCTCGATCGAGAGCGCCCATTGGTGGATCGGCCGGGCGCTCAGGGGTCTGGTCGACGCCTCGGGCATCGGGCATCGCGACATCGACGGCTTCTGTCTGTCGAGCTTCACGGTCGGGCCGGACACGGCGATCGGCCTCACCCAACATTTCGGGCTCGCCGTGCGCTGGCTCGATCACATCCCGCTCGGCGGGGCGAGCGCCGTCGCCGCCATCCGCCGCGCGGCCCGCGCCGTCCAGGCCGGCGACGCCGACATCGTCGCCTGCGTCGCCGGCGACACCAACCATGTCGACTCGTTCCGCCGCACCCTGGCGAACTTCTCGCGCTTCTCGCAGGACGCGGCCTTCCCCTACGGGGCCGGCGGCGCCAATGCCAGCTTCGCCCTGATCGCGCGCCACTACATGGATCGCTTCGGGGTGAGCCGCGAGGATCTCGGCCGTATCGCCGTGGCCCAGCGCGCCAACGCCCTGCGCAATCCCCATGCCTTGATGAAGAAGCCGCTGACGCTCGACCAATACATGTCGGCGCGGCCGATCGCCGAGCCGATCCATCTCTTCGACTGCGTCATGCCCTGCGCCGGCGCGGAAGCCTTCCTGGTGATGAGCGAGGAGACCGCGGCGGCGCGCGGTCTCGCCGGCGCGAAGATCCTTTCGACCATCGAGCGCCACAACGCCCGCACCGACGACGTGGTCCAGAACCGTGGCGGCTGGGTCGCCGACATCGACGATCTCTACGCCATGGCCGGCGTCGGCCCCGACGACCTCGACGTCGTCCAGACCTATGACGACTATCCGGTCATCGTCATGATGCAGTTCGAGGATCTCGGCTTCTGCAAGAAGGGCGAAGGCGCCGACTTCGTCCGCCGCCACGACCTCACCATCGACGGCACCTTCCCACACAACACCTCGGGCGGCCAGTTGTCGGCGGGACAGGCCGGGGCGGCCGGGGCCTATATCGGCGTCAACGAAACGCTGCGCCAGGTGCTCGGCACCGCCGGGCCGACCCAGGTCGCCGATGCGAAGGTCGGACTGGCGTCGGGCTTCGGCATGATCAACTACGACCGCGGCCTGTCGTCCGGCGCGGTCATCTTGGCGGGGAACCGGTGATGGTCGATCCTCTGAAACGTCCGGGGCGCCGCAACCCGCTGAAGCGCACGCGGCTGCCGGCCCTGCCGCCGAGCGGCCGCAGCCGCACCGCCCATCTCCTCACCGGCGCGGCGGCGGAAGGCCGCTTCGCCCTGCAGGCCTGCCGCGACTGCGGCGCCTTCTGCTATCCCGCCCGCGACGCCTGTCCGGTCTGCCTGTCGGCCGACCTCGAGCTGAAGGACGCGCCGAACGGCGGCCGGATCGTCTCGGAGACCAGGGTGCGGGTGCCGTCCGACGTCTATTTCCGTGAACGCGCGCCGTGGCGGGTCGGCCTGGTCGAACTCGACTGCGGCCCGGTGATGGTCGCCCATCTCCATTCCGATGCCGTCTGCGGGGAGCGCGCGCGCATGTCGCTGCAACTCGACAAGGCCGGGCAGGCGGTCGCCTTCGCGCGGCCGCCGCGCGACGGTGCCAACGCCACCGACGATCCGCAGTGGCGCGAGATGACGGCCGGGCCGAAGTTTCGCCGCGCCCTCGTCACCAACGGCCGCACCGCCCTCGGGCAGAAGACCGCCGCGGCGCTGGCCGCCGCCGGCGCCACCGTCTACGTCGGCATCACCGATCCGTGGAAGCCGTTTCCCGGCGAGGACGAGCTCAGGGCCGCCCACGAGATCGTTCCCCTCGACGTCACCGACGAACGCTCGGTGCGCGATCTCGCCTCCGACATCGGCGGCAAGATCGACATACTCGTCAACACAAACGAGCATTTCCGGCCCGGCGGCCTGATCGGGCTCGGCGGAACCGCCATCCTGCGCGACGAGATCGAGCAGATCTACATGGGCTTCGTCCATCTCGCCCAGTGCTTCGGCCCGGCGATGCGCGGCCGTGGCGCCGATGGCGTCAACAGCGCCGCCGCCTGGGTCAACGTCTTCTCCGTCCACGCGCTCGCCAACTGGATGCCCTACGGCGTGTCGTCGGCGATGCAGGCGGCCTGCCTGTCGCTGTCGCACTGCCTGCGCGCCGAACTGCGGCCGGGCGGCGTCCGGCTGATCAACGTCTTCACCGGGCCGATCGACACCGAATGGTTCCAGACCGTGCCGCCGCCCAAAGTGGCGCCCAAGGCGCTCGCCGACGCGATCGTGGCGGCGCTGGAGAGCGGGGTCGAGGAGGCCTTCGTCGGCGACGTCGCCGAGGACATCCGGCGTCGAGTGCAGGCGAACCCGAAGGCCGTCGAGCACGAGCTCGGGCGCAACGATTGAACAGGAGTCCCCATGGCCGCCTTCGACCCGACCCTGCTGACCCGCGCCATCTCCGGCGGATCGCTGCGCATCGTCGACCTCACCGCCACCCTCACCCCCGAATTCCCGGTGATCACGCTGCCGGTCGAATTCGGTCAGGCCGCCCCGGTCCGCATCCAGCGGATCTCCAACTACGACGCCGACGGGCCGGGTTGGTATTGGAACAACATCACGGTGAGTGAGCACGCCGGCACGCATTTCGACGCGCCGATCCACTGGTACACCGGCAAGGATCTGCCCAACAACGCCGTCGACACGCTGCCGGTCGAGCACATGATCGCCCCGGCGGTGACCATCGACTGTTCGGCGGAAGCCGCAGCCGACGCCGACTTCCTGCTGACCCGCACCCGGGTCGAGGCCTGGGAGGCGGAACATGGGCGGATCGCTCCGGGCCAGTGGGTGCTACTGCGGACCGACTGGTCGAAGCTCGACCCGCGTGGCTACGCCAACCTGCGCGAGGACGGGCCGCATACGCCCGGTCCGGACGCCGAGGTGATGAAGTGGCTGGTACACGAGCGCGGCATCCTCGGCTTCGGCACCGAGACGATCGGCACCGACGCCGGCCAGGCGAGCCATTTCAACCCGCCGCTTCCGGCGCACCACTACCTCCACGGCGCGGGGCGCTACGGCCTGCAGTGTCTGTGCAATCTCGACCAGATGCCGGCGACCGGGGCGGTTCTGATCACCGCGCCGCTCAAGATCCTCAACGGATCGGGCAGCCCCTTGCGGGTGCTGGCGATCGTTCCCGCCTGAGGCGGGCGGTCGGGATGGCCGGCGCCTCAGGCGCCGGCCCCGGCGCCCATGTTGCGCAGCATCGCCAGAAGCGTCTCGATGCAGATCGCGAGGTTCTTGTCGGGGATGTCGCGGATCATCCGCGTGTAGTTGCGGTGCATGATCGGCCAGAGCTGCTTGAGGAGCGCCTCGCCCGCCTCGGTCAGGGCGATCTCGCGCCGCCGGAGATCGGAGGCGGAGATCTCGCGTCGCACCAGTCCGGCGGTGACCATCGAATCGATGGTCCGGCTGGCATTCGACTGTTCGACCACCGCATAGTTGGCGATCTCGTTGACCGTCAGCGTCTCGTGGATCGAGAGCACCGCCAGCGTCCTGAGCAGCGTGGCGTTGATGCCGAATTCGACGAGTTCGCCGGACTGGTTGACGTTCCAGATGTTGGTCAGACGGTTCAACAGATAGGGGACGTAGGCCTCGAGATCCCGAGGCACCATCGAGGGCTCGGCATCCGAGCGCGCCTCGGGGTCGGGGGAGGGTCCCGGCGCCTTAGTCATCGTGGTGTCCCCTGACGCGGGCGTGGAGCGACCGCAGCCGCGCCAGCGACTGTTCCAGTTCGTCGTCGGGGATCTCGGCGAAACACGCGGCGAGTGTCGCGGCGTGGAGCCGATTGGCCCGCGCGAACACGTCGCTCCCCTTCGGCGAGAACCGGACGATGAAGGATCGGCGGTCGTCCGGCGACATCGTCTTGGTGATGAGGTCGTCGATCAGCAGGCGACGGACGAGGCCCGACACGTTGCCGGAGGACACCTTCAGGTTGGATGAGATCTGGCCGAGGCTGACCCCCTCGGGATATCGATCGACTTGGGCAAGAAACTCAAATTTCGCCACCGAAAGATCGAATTGACCGAGCAATGCGCCGTTGAGCTTCGCGAATATCGTGCTTTCGAGGGCAAGCACCTGGAGCCAAATCCTCGTTTCGATCTTCTGTCGAGTGGATTCGGCCAATGCCCCGCCGTCCGCAGCCACTTTGTACCCCATCATGTCTCGTCTGTCGTCGAACCGATCGGCCGGCGGACGAGTTGCACTGCCCGCTCCGGCTCGCCGGGAGATATGTCATAGATGGACGCAGCCTAGCAAGGCATTACTTCACTGGTAAGACATCCTACTATGTCGCAGCGACCGGGCCCTCGCGGCGGGTTTCGCTCGGTCGCTCACCTCGCGCGATAGGCGATCAATGCCTGTCGCAGATCCTCGGGGATCGGGATCGGGCGATGGGATTCCAGGCTGGTGGTGACGACGGTGAACTTGCCCCGGAGCGCCTCTCGGCCCTCGACGAAGGCGTGGAGAACCAGACCGAAGGAGGTGTTTCCGATCCGCCCGACGTCGACCGCGACCTCGATCTCGTCGCCCATCTTGCAGGGTAGGAAGAAGTCGGCGAGGGCGTTGACGTAGCCGAGGCCGGTGCGCCGGTTGCGGATGACGTCGTAATAGTCGATGCCCAGGGCGTCGCCGTACCATTCCTCGACCACCACGTTGAAGATGTCGAAGAAGTTCGGCGTGTAGACGATGCCGGCCGGGTCGCATTGGCCGAACCTGATCGTCGTGGTGGTCGACCACGGAGACCTTTCGAGATCCGAGATCGCGAGAGGGGTCGGCTTGCTCATGAGCTGAACGTCGTTCGTGCTTGTCATAGGAAGGTCTTTATCGTTGCGATCGTACCGTCGAGCAGATCTCGCGAGGCGTCCTTGATCGCGGCCTCGCGCAGGCGCCGCGCCCAGTCCGCCGCGTCGGGCCGCCCCTCGAGAAGCCCGATCGTGTCCATCACCTCGTCGAATTTCGACTGCCCGCGTGCGTGGGTGTCGGAGTAGCCCTTGATCAGGCGCCGGCATTGCAGCACCTCGACGCCGAGCCGGTAGTCGCGGCCGACCAGACGCGTGGCGGTGGCGAGCCAAGCGTCGCGATGGGCGACTTCGGTCTCGTGGCGCAGCGACCCGCGCCTGAGACCGCGCAAGCCCGCGACGCCGTAGAGCACCAGGAACCAGAACAGCGAGTAGGTTTTGACCCGGCGGCCCTTGTCGACGCGGCGATCGAGCCAGCCATAGAGCCGAGGATGGGCTTGGAGCCATTTCCCCGCCCGCGCCGGCAGCAAACCGGCGATCTCGGCCAGGCGCGGATGCATGAACTCGGTGGTCTGCAGGACTTGGCCGTCGCGCAGGCCCATCTCTCTCTCGATCCGCGACCGCCTCGATCCCCGCGTCTTCAGGTCGGCGACCCGGACGATGTCGTCGTAGGTCATGGCGTTGGCGAGGTATTTGGCCGCCGTCGTGGTGAAGAGGAAGTCGTGCCTCACGCCACCGGCGGCGCGATCGGCGGTGAGGACCCGATCGAGCAGGTCGAGATATTCCCGGCCGTAGTCGGCGTCCTGGTAGTCGAGCACCTTGCGGAGGCCGGCGTCGGCCATCTGGTGGGCCGAAGCCGGCAGATCCCGGCCGAACCGCGCCGCCAGTCGGCCCCAGCGTTCGTCGACGACGCCGGACCCGGCCTTCGCCTTGATCGGTGCCTCGACCGCCGGCGGCTCGCCGGAGAGCGCCCGGGCACGGGCCGCCTCGAAGGTGCGGATGCTGGCGTCGACGCCCTTGCCGTCGGCGCGAATGATGGCGGTATAGGCCTCCGGCGGGAAAGGCAGGATGTCGGTCGCGGCGAGCGCTCCGAACATGGCCGACGAGATGACGCTGCCGTTGGCGACGGCGAGGGCGTTCAGGTCGAAGACGATCTCGCGCCGCGCGGTGACGCCGATGGCGCGGGCGACGGCGGAGGCGTCGGCGAGCCCTTCGCCCGGCGCGATCTTCTCGGAGATCGCCAGGGTTCGGTGGTTCGAGGCGATCAGCGTGGTGCGGTTCGGCGTGACGATGCCGCGCAGGATCGACCGGCCGGCCTCCATGAACTCGGACGCCAGGACGACGTCGACGTCGCCGGGGGTCGGCATCTGCGCCAGGATGGGTCGGCGCTCGCCGCGATAGGGCATCATCTCGACGTAATAGATCGTCGCGCCGGTCCTCTGCGCCACACCCGGCACCGAGGTGGACTGGGCGGCCCAGCCCTGGTCCTCGGCCAGCCTGACGATCCAGTCGGTCAGCACGCCGCCGCCCTGGCCGCCCATGGCGACGATGGCGACGGAGATCGGGCGCTCGGTCGCCGGGCCGGCTGCCGGCAGGGGAAGGGTCAGAGTGTCGTTCGTCATGCGGCGGACGGGCCCATCTGGATGCGGCGGTTCGACCGGCGGCGTTGCAGGAAGGTGATGACGGCCATGGTGACCCTGGCCTCGAAGCGATCCCAGCCGGTCGGATTGTGGACCACGTCGGCGCGGTAGAACGACGGGCACAGAACCGCCGCGTCGGCGACCTCGCCGCAGTTGCCGCAGCCGACGCAGGTGTCGTCGATGGCGGCGACCGGATCGTCGCGCAAGGGATCGTCGAGCTGCTTGACCGACAGGGACGGGCAACCGGACAGGCGCATGCAGGCATGATCGCCGGTGCAGATGTCCTCGTCGACGCCGAAGCGCTCCTTGACGACGCGCTCTCCGGCCTTGATCGCCTTGGCGACCTGCGGCTTCACCCGGCGCTGCTTGTTCAGCATGCATTCCGACGAGGCGACGATGATCTTCGGGCCCTCGGCGTCGGTGGTCAGCGCCTCGCGCAGCGTGTCGCGCATCTTGGCGACGTCGTAGGTGCGGTCGACGTGGCGCACCCATCTGGCGCCGATGCCGGCGAGGGCGTCGACGATCGAATTGTTGGTGCTGCGGTCGTCGTTACGGGCGCGCGACGACAGGATGTCCTGGCCGCCGGTCGCCGAGGTGTAGAAGTTGTCGACGATCAGGAAGACGCCGTCGTGCTTGTTGAACACGGCGTTGCCGATGCCGCTGGTCAGGCCGTTGTGCCAGAAGCCGCCGTCGCCCATCACGGCGATCGAGCGCTTGTCGGCCTTGACGTTGAAGGCCGAGGTCGAGGCCGGACCGAGGCCGAAGCCCATGGTCGTCGCCCCGAGATTGAACGGCGGCAGGATCGAGAACAGGTGGCAGCCGATGTCGGCGGAGACGTGGTGCTGCCCCAGTTCCTCCTCGACCAGCTTCATCGAGGCGAAGATCGGCCGCTCGGGGCAGCCGGTGCACAGGCCCGGCGGACGGGCGGGGACCACCTCAGCGAGCCTGCGCACGTCGGGGTGATCGAGCACGGGCCGCGCGTCGGGCAGCGGCGGCCGGTTGCCGAGCAGGTTCGGGGCATGGGCCTCCAGGAAGGCCTCGATGCCCTTCATCAACACTTGCGCGGTGTAGTCGCCGCCCATCGGCAGGACGTCCTTGCCGGCGATCCGGGTCTGGATGTCCTTGCGGCGCAGGACGGTGTTGACCGCCTGTTCGAGGTATTCCGGCTGGCCTTCCTCGACCATCAGCACCGCCGCCTTGCCCCGACAGAAATCGGCGACCTCGGTGTCGATCACCGGGTAGGTGACGTTCATGACGTAGAGCGGCACCCTGGTGTCGCCATAGGCGTCGGAGAGGCCGAGATACTGCAGGGCGCGGATGACGTTGTTGTACATGCCGCCCTGCAGGATCAGCCCGACCTCGCCGGTCGCCGGACCCATCCATTCGTTCATCCGATGAGTGCGGACGAAGTCGATCGCCGCCGGCATGCGGGTGCGGATCTTCTCCTGCTCGTGGATATAGGCGGCGGGCGGCAGCACGATCCGGCCGAGGTCGCGCTTGGGGTTGTTGAGCGCGTCCTGGAGCGTGAAGGCGGGCTTGACGTTGTCCTTGGCGGTGAAGCTGCCGTGCATGTGGCAGGTGCGCACCCGCACCTCGAGCATGACCGGGGTGTTGGAGGCCTCGGAGAGTTGGAAGCCCTGCTCGATCAGATCGACGATGCGGGTGTGGTCGGGGCGCGGATCGAGCAGCCACATCTGCGACTTCATGGCGAAGGCGTGGGTGCGCTCCTGCATGATCGACGATCCCTCGCCGTAGTCCTCGCCGATGATCACCATGGCGCCGCCGGTGACGCCGCCGGACGCCAGATTGGCGAGCGCGTCGGAGGCGACATTGGTGCCGACCGTCGACTTCCAGGCCACCGCGCCGCGCAGCGGATACATCACCGAGGCCGACAGCATCGCCGCCGCGCTGGCTTCGTTGGCCGAGCTCTGGAAGAGAACACCGAGCTCGTCGAGGACGTCCTTGGCGTCGGCCAGCACGTCCATCAGATGGGAGATCGGCGAGCCGGGATAGCCGCCGACATAGGCGACGCCGGATTGCAGCAGGCCCTTGGTGATGGCGAGGATGCCCTCGCCGCGGAAGACGTCGCCGTTCCCCAGGCGCAGATCCTCGACTTCCCGTGCAAACGACCGTTCAGCCATCGCTCATCTCCGATAATATGCTTGAGCATAGTTTTATCGGTTAAGGAAGTCAACGGAGCGACGTCGGATTCGGGTGGGCGAGGGGGCGGTCGGGCGGCGTTTTCGACGAGCGTGGATCGAGGATGTTTCGCGGTGGAGGCGCGGGGATGACCGCTGTCGCGGCCTTCGCCGGCCTCACGCACCCGGGGTCTCGTCCGGATCGGCGGCCGACCACGCCGCCCAGGTCGGGCGGGCGAGTTGGAAGGTGTCGTGGGTGCGGTAGTAGTCGGAGCCGATGCCACGGGCGACGAGGTCGAGCCCGGCGGTGTCGATGTGGCCGCGGCCCGCGTCGAGGACGAAGCGATCGGCGACGTGGATCGCCAGCACCCGCCCGACGACGATGGTCTGGAGCGGGCCGGTGACGATCGATGCGTGATTGACGCATTCGAACGACACCGGGCTGGCGGCGATGCGCGGCGGCGCGACGTCGGTGCTCGGCGTCGTCTCGAGCCCGGCGAGGGCCAGTTCGTCGACGCCGGTCGGGGCATCGAGCGAGGTGACGTTCATCGCCTCGACCAGACTCTCCGGCACCAGATTGACCACGAATTCCCCGGTTGAAAGGATGTTGCGGGCGGTGTCCTTGAAACCCCGCACCGGGTCGGCCAGGAGCCCGACGACGACGGTCGGCGGGTTGGAGCCCATCACGTTGAAGAAGCTGTAGGGCGCCGCGTTGACCCGGCCCTCGGCGTCCTTGGTGGTGATCCAGGCGATCGGCCGGGGCACGATGGTCGAGGCGAGCAGCTTGTAGGCGATCGCCGTCTCCACGCGCGAGAGGTCGAAGCGCATCAGATCTCTCTCACCGCCCGCTTGGGGGCCGTGTCGACGGTCAGCTGGAACACGTCGGGGCGGCCGTAGTGGCCGGTGACGTCGAAATCGTATTTGCCGCGAATGATGTCGCCGGGGTCGATCACGGCGGTGAGGATGGTCTCGCCGGCGAAGTCGGGGCCGGCCAGCACATGGCCGAGCGGGCCGACGATGGCGCTGCCGCCGCGCATCATCACGGTGTCGGGCTCGTCGCCGAGCGCGCTCTCGTGCAGCGGGCCATAGGCCTTGCGGGTGATGTACTGGCAGGCGGTCAAGACGAAGCAACGGCCCTCGAGGGCGATGTGCCGCATGCTCGGCACCCAGGTGTCGCGATCGTCGGCGGTCGGCGCGCAATAGAGCGTGACGCCCTGGTCGTACATGTGCATGCGCAGCGCCGGCATGTAGTTCTCCCAGCAGATCACCGCGCCGATGGTGCCGAAGTCCTTGGAGAACACCGGCATGGTCGAGCCGTCGCCGAAGCCCCAGATCAGCCGCTCGGCGGCGGTCGGCATCAGCTTGCGGTGCTTGCCGACCAGTCCCGACGCGCCGTCGAAGAACAGCGCCGTGCAATAGAGCGTGCCGCCGTCGCGCTCGATCACGCCGATCACCATGAAGACGCCGGTCTCCGCCGAAGCTTCCGCGAGCACCGCCACCTCCGGCCCGTCGAGATCGACCGCCGCCTCGTGGTAGCGGCGGAAGGCCTCGCGGCCCTCCGGTTTGCGCATGCCGATCGGCGCGCCGAAGCTGGCGCCCTTCGGGTAGCCGCCGACGAAGGCCTCGGGGAAGACCACCAGCTTGGCGCCCATGGCCGCCGCCTGGCGCAGCGCGCCCGCCGCCTTGTGGGCGGAGGCGAGCGGGTCGGTGGGGTCGGAGGCGAGTTGGGCGACGGCGACGGTGAAGGGCTCGGTCATGGGGGGCTCCCTTTGGCTCGGCGGAGGATCAGGCGGGCGTGGCGTCGACGACCGGATGGCGCAGCGTACCGATCCCTTCGACACATGCCACCATGACGTCGCCCGGGCGGAGCCATTCCTGCGGACTGCGGCCGGCGCCGACGCCCGCCGGGGTGCCGGTGGCGATGATGTCGCCGGGCTCCAGGGTGATGCCGGTCGAGATGTCGGCGATCAGCTCGTCGACCTTGAACAGCATGTGGCTGGTGTTGGAGCGCTGCTTCTCCACCCCGTTGACGGTCAGCCACAGGTCGAGCGTCTGCGGGTCGGGGATGTCGTCGGCGGTGACGATGCAGGGCCCGAACGGGGCATAGGTGTCCTGCCCCTTGGAGAGGATCCACTGACCGGCGCGCCGGTTGTCGCGGGCCGAGACGTCGATCATCACCGAATAGCCGAAGACGTGGTCGAGGGCCTTGGCCCGGGTCACCCGACGCGCCGTGGTGCCGATGATCACGGCGAGCTCGACTTCCCAGTCGAGCTGCTGGGTGAGGGCGCCGTTGTGCTCGACGGCGTCGCCGGGGCCGACGACGGCGGTCGGCGGCTTGGAGAAGATCACCGGCTGCTTCGGCAGATCCTTATTGGTGTCGAGCGCCTTGGCGCTCTCGGCGACGTGCTCGATATAGTTGAGACCGATGCCGAAGATGTTCTTGCGCGGACGCGGGATCGGCGCCAGCAGGCGGACGTTGGCGAGCGCCGTGGCGCTGCCGGGCGGGAAGACGCCGGCGGCTTCCGTCACCAAGCCTTTCAGGGCGTCGAGGCCGGGCCGACCGAGGTCGATCAGGTCGAGCATGGTGGAGGGCAGCGATACGCCGAAGGCGGCGGCGAGATCGGCGACGTCGACCACCAGGTCGGCATCGACGACACCGACGCGGGCCTCGGCCTCGATCGAGCTGCGATAGGTCACCAATTTCATGGGTCTTGCTTTCTCGAGAGAGTTCGATCGGGGCGGGTGGGCGCAGGGCCCGGTGTCAGAGCAGCGGCTGATGGCCGCCATCGTCGGCGAAGGCTTCCTCGCGATAGAGCCCGAGCGCCCGCATCACCGGCAGGTCGGACAGGCAGAACAGGCAGGCGTCGTCGCTCGAGGACCCGTTGGCGTGCTCGTGCCAGGCCCAGGACGGCACGCAGAAGATGTCGTGCTCGCGCCAGTCGTAGCGCTTGCCGTCGATGATCGAGTGACCCTCGCCCTTGGCGACGTGGTAGAGCGAGCTGCCGGTGTGGCGATGGGCGCGGGTGCGCTCGCCCGGCCGCAGCATCTGCATCGAGGCGCCGAGCGTCTGCATCACCGGGCCGTTGGTGACCGGGTTGACGTAGTCCAGGAGAATGCCGTCGAAGGGCGAGCCGTCACTGCAGCCGGCGTATTTCCCCAGCGCCTCGTAGGTCCGCGCCCATTCGTACTTGAACAGCGGGCTATAGGGCTTCGACCAGGTCTGCCCCCCCGGCGTCAGGCCGGGGTTGCCCCAGGTGCGGACCATGTCGTCGACCGGATTGCCGGCCGCCTGCTGGAGATCGGGGTGAACCTCGTAGAAGTTCGCCTCCATGGCGTTGACGAAGGGAATGTCGAGACCGTCTTGCCAGATGCAGGCGGTGCCGGAGGCCTCGATGCCGTGCTCGTGCCAGGTGCCGTTCGGCGTCAGCACGAAGTCGTTGCCGCCGAGCGGCATCTTGTGGCCGTCGACCACGGTATAGGCGCCGGAGCCCTCGATGATGAAGCGGCAGGCCGAGGCGGAGTGGCGATGGGCGATGGCGACCTCGCCCGCCTTCATCGCCTGGAGACCGGCGTAGATCCAGCCGACGGCGGCGGCTTCCTCGCGGCGACCCGGATTGGCGAGATAGACGACGCGCCGGCCGGCCTTCTCGGGGCTGACGAGATCGATCGAGCGCAGGACCTTGTCCTTCAGGTCGCGGTAGCGCCACACCACCGGAACCGACTTCGACACCGGCGCCCAGGGCTCGATCTTGTTGGCGACCGTCCACAGCGCCGCGGTGTGCTGGGCATGAAGCTCGTCGTAATAGGCCAGAAGCTCGGGCGTATCGGCGACGTTGGCGCGGCCGAGGGTTTCTTCCCGGTGGTTCTCGTGTTTGCGCGACATCGCGGTTTCCCCCTGGGCATCGGTTCTCGGCCCTACATTGACTCGAGGAATTTTCGACCGCAACCGTGATTTTCGAAAATCTCGATTTGCGCGAAAGTTTGAATTCGTGCATGTTGAAGCCATGCTCGCCAAGACCACCACCCTCGCCGACCGCGCCTTCGAGGAACTCCGCCACGACATCGTCAGCGGCGCCTTCGAACCTCGCCAGCCGTTGCGCCTGGCCGAGCTCAAGGCTCGTTATGGAATGGGTTTCTCGCCGCTGCGCGAGGCCTTGAACCGGTTGACGGCCGGGCGCTTCGTGGTGTCCGTGCCGAAATGCGGCTTCAAGGTCGCCTCGCTGTCGCGCGACGAGATGTGGGACGCGACGCGGACGCGGATCCTGATCGAGACCGAGGCGCTGTCCCTGTCGATCCGCGACGGCGACGACGCCTGGGAGACCGGCATCGTCGGCGCGCTCTATGCCCTCAATCGCCAGGCCGATCGTCCCCACGACGCGCGCGTCGACCGCGCCGAGGAATTGCGGCTGCTGGAGGCGCGCCACTACGCCTTCCATCGGGCGCTGATCGCCGCCTGCGGGTCGACGTGGCTGCTCGACTTCTTCCAGACGCTCTACATGGAGACGGCGCGCTATCGCGCTCCGGCACTCTCCGGAGCCCGCGACGAAACCGACCGCAACATTCGGGCGGAACATACCGCGCTCGCCGACGCGGCGCTGGCGCGCGACGCGTCACGCGCCGGCGGGCTGCTCACGGCGCATTACGAGCGCACCGCGTCGGCCGTCGAAGCGGCCATGTCGTGAGCCGGCGTCCGATGCCGTGTCGTCGCGCGCGGCGCGCCGTCGGACGGTTCGAAACGCGGGGAGATCTCGACGCCGACTTGGACAAAGCCGCGGCGATCGGCTCACATCGGTGAGTCGATCGGTGGCGGCTCGCCCGCCGTCGCGCCGCGAGGGATTGCGATGTGGAATGCCCAGACGCTCGAATTTGCCTTCGTCGGCCTCCACCTCGGCCTGTTTCTGGCCGTGTCGCTGCGCGTCGTCGCCCGCAAGCTCACACCCAGCACCGGCCTCGCCTGGATTCTCTTGACCGCGCTGTTCCCGGTCGGCGGCTTCGTCCTCTATCTGTTGGTCGGCGAACGCCCCCTCGGCCGGCTCCGCCTGCGTCGCTTCATCGAGGGCCGCACGCGGTTCCTGAGCCGTCTGACGGCCTTGCCGGCGAGCGCGCGCGGCGACATCGACGGGTTGAACGACCAGCAGAGGCGGCTCGCCCGCCTCGGGGCGGCGGTCTCGGGGATCCCGCTGCTGCGCTGCGACCGGGTCGACGTCCTGGCCGGCGCCGACGCCATCCTGCGGGCGATCGTCGCCGATCTCGAGGCGGCCCGGCACGCCTGCGACCTCGTCTTCTACATCTGGCAGGACGGCGGGCTCGCCGACGAGGTCGCCGACGCCTTGGAACGCGCGGCCGGGCGCGGCGTGCGTTGCCGCGTGCTGCTCGACGCCGTCGGCAGTCGTCCTTTCCTCGGCGGGGATCGGGTTCGACGGTTGCGGGCGGCCGGCGTCCGCATCGAGGCGGCGCTTCCGGTCGGTCCGATCCGTGCCCTCTTCGTGCGCGCCGATCTGCGCCTTCACCGCAAGTTGGTGATCGTCGACGGCTGCGTCGCCTATACCGGAAGCATGAACCTCGTCGATCCGCGCGTCTTCAAACGCGGCGCGGGGTTCGGCGAATGGGTCGACGCGATGGTGCGCATCGAGGGGCCGGCGGTCGCCGCCCTGGAGACGGTCTTCCTCGAGGACTGGCTGGCGGAGACCGGCGAGTTGCCGACGCCGCCGGCTCATCCCCTCGGCGCATGGGCCGAGATCCCGCCGACGACGGCGGGCGCCGCCCTGGTCGTGCCCTCCGGTCCCGAACTCGACAGCGACGACATCCGCCGTCTGGTGCTCAGCGCGGTCTATGGCGCCGAGCGCGAACTGGTCGTCACCACGCCCTATTTCGTCCCCGACGAGGCGGTGATGACGGCGCTGGAGACGGCGGCGATGCGCGGCGTGGCGGTGACGCTGATCGTTCCCGAAAGGGTCGATTCCCGCCTGGTTCGCCACGCCAGCCGATCGTTCTTCGACGGACTCCTCGCCGCCGGCGTGCGGATCCGGCAGTTCCAGGGCGGTCTCCTCCATACCAAGAGCCTGACCGTCGACGGCCAGACCACCCTGGTCGGGACCTTCAATCTCGACATTCGAAGCCTGCGGCTCAACTTCGAGATCACGCTCGGCTTCCTCGATCCCGGCGTGACCGCCGTGGTGCGGGCGCTCCAGGCCGAATACGAGGCGCGGTCGATCGCCGTCGATCTCGACACCTGGCGTAGGCGTCCGCCGTCACGGCGCTTCCTCGAGAACCTCGTGCGGCTGGCCAGTCCGCTCCTGTGACCGCCGGCTCGGCGCGCCGTCCGCCACGGATCTCGGCCGAGCGATCCACCGCTCGGCGCCGTCGCTCACCATGCGTCGAGATCGAACCCCGTAAGGTCCGAGCGAACCTCGGCCGCGCCTTCGAAGCGCTCGTGGGCGGTGTAGAGGCCGGGGGTGACGATGGTTCTGAGCCCCGCGCCCCGCGCCGCGCTCAAGCCGTTCGACGAATCCTCGAGGGCGAGGCAGTCGGCGGGCGCGAGACCGAGCCGGTCGAGGGCGACGACATAGGCCTCCGGGTCCGGCTTCTTGGCGGCGACGTCCTCGCCGCAGACCAGCGTCTCGAACAGGGTTTCACCGTCGCCGGCGAAGGTGGCGGCGAGCAGGGCCTCGACATTGGCGCGGGAGGTGGTGGTGGCGATGGCGAGGCGCAGGCCCCGGGCCGTGGCGTCGCGGATCAGGGTCTCGACCCCGGGGCGCAATTCGCAGGCGCCGCCGCGCACCAGTTCGCCGTAGATCGCGTTCTTGCGGGCATGGAGGCGCCCGATCCGGGCCTCGTCGAGGGCGTCCGGCGCCAGCCCGATCAGGGCGGCATGGTGGCGCAGGCGCTCCTTGCCGCCGGTGACGCGCAGCAGCTCGCGATAGTGGTCGACGTCCCAGTGCCAGGGGAGCGCGTCCTCGGCGAAGGCGCGATTGAAGGCGGCGCGGTGGATCTCCTCGGTCTCCGCCAGAGTGCCGTCGACGTCGAAGATCAGTGCCCGCAGAGCCATGTCGCCGGTCTCCTCGCGCCGCGTTTCACCGGGCGCTACGTGTTTTCTCTCATGGAGAGAAAGTCGGAGCAACGCGTGGGTTGTCGCACCCCTCGCGCGACCGGAGGGGCGGGGAGGCGAGGCCGACGCGGGGTCGGGCGTGGGCGCGCGGTCAGCGGGCTCGGCCGGCTTCCGCGTAATGCAGGCGCTTGGCCTCGTACATGCGCGCGTCGGCGCGCTTGGCGACGTCCTCGAGCCGTTCGCCGGGACGGCCGGTCGCGGCACCGAGGGCGAAGCTGAGGGGCACGCCGCCGTAGAACTGGTTGTTGAGTTCGGCGAGTTCCCGGATGTTCTCCATCAGGGTCTGGCCGGCGCGTTCGTCGCTGGCGGGCAGCAGGAGCGCGAACTCGTCGCCGCCGATGCGCGCCGCTCGCCCCGGCTCCTCGATCACCTTGGCGAGGATCTCGCCGGCCCGGCGCAGCAGTTGGTCGCCGACGGCATGGCCGTAGCGGTCGTTCGCCTCCTTCAGACCGTTGAGGTCGGCGATGACGATGGTGGTCGGCATCAACTCGGAGCGCTCCAGTCGGGCGATCTCGTCGACGTAGAAGGAGCGGTTGAAGAGCTTGGTCAGGACGTCGTGCTTGCCGAGGAATTCGAGATAGGCTTCCGCCTTCTTGCGCGCCGTGATGTCGGTGAGCGCCACCTGGACGAGGTCCCAGTTCTCCTCGTGACCGGGCAGGACGGAGAATTGCATGAGGAAATGCATCTCGTCGCCGGCCAGCGAATAGTTCACCACCTCGCGCTGCTGGAAGAGCTTGCCGCTCCACAGATCGATCAGCTGCTCGCGAAAATGGTTGTGCATCGAGCCGCGGAAGACGTCGTGGAGACGCAGCAGCAGCTCGGATCTGGTCTCGGCGCCGAAGATCGTCAGCGTCTGATGGTTGACGTCGATCACCCGGATCTCGCTCATGCAACGCCCGACGAATTCGGGGTGCACGTCGGTGAAGGTGCGGAAGTCGACGATGCCGCAACGGCGGACGTCGTCGATCAGGGCCTTCACCGAGGAGAAGTCCTCGACCCACAGCGACACCGGTGAGTGATGGAAGAGGCCCCGGGCGTGCTCCTCGGCGCGCGCCAGTTCGCGCCGCGCGGTCTCGCGCTCGCTGACGTCCTCGATCGCCACCAGGACACGCGACCAGTCGCTCTCGTGGCCGGGCAGGACGCGCCCGCGCAGGAGGATGTCGAGGCGGCGGCCCGACAGGGTGTAGTTGACCGATTGGCTGGAAAACTCGCCGTGGCCGTCCCACAGTTGCACCAGTTCCTCGATGTGATTGAGGAGCATGTCGTCGCGGAAGACGGCATCGAGCCGGGCGAGAAGATGGATCTGGTCGTCGGCCTCGAAGAGCTCCAGCGTCCGGCGGTTGACCTTGATCACGCGGATCAGCCGGGTGCAGGCCTGGATCCGGCCGACGTCGGCGCGCAGGTGATCGCGCAGCGAGGTGATGCCCTGGGCGCGCCATTCCTCGAGGAGGACCTTCACGCCGCTGTAGTCCTCGAGCCACAGCGAAACCGGCGCGAAATCGAAGGCGTTCAGCCCCTCGTCGACCGGTGTCGTGGGGAGCGGGGGTGCGATCTCGGAAGCCTGCATGGAGCACCTGTCGGATGGCGGCGCGAGCCGATTCGTCGTTTCAAATTAGCAAGGGAATGTTCGCGTCGGGTAAACGAAACGGTCGTGTCCGTCGACCGCGCCCGGCGAGGTCGCGGCGACGGCGCGGGGACGGCTCGCCCGCCGCGGATCACGGTCGGGAGCGCCCGCGGTTCTCTGGGGTAGGTCGGGAGGCCCGTCGACCCGGCGACCGGCGATAAGGCCGGTGGCGCGGCGTCCGGGGCGCTCGGCTCAGAAGCGCTTGATGAACTTCGCCGTGACGGTCTGGGTCTCGGACGAATCGCCGAAGGTGTTCTGGTATTCGAAGCCGAAGAGGAAGCCCTGGATGTCCAGTTCGGTGCCGAGGCCGAGCAGCACCCGGGTCGAATCCTGGTTGGGGATCGCCAGCGTGTAGTGCGGCCCGCCGGGCAGGTCGGCCCAGCTCAGGCCGGCGGTGGTCGAGCGCTTCAGGTCGTGCTGCAGCTCCGCCCGGAAGAAGGGTGTGACCTTGCCGAAGTCGTAGACCATGGCGATCTTGCCGCGCAGGCCGAGATTGGCGCTCAGCGACGACAGGGTCTGGTCGTCGAAGCGCAGCGCCTTGCTCGGATCGGCGGCGGTCTCGGTGAAGCCGTCGAGCGAACCGAACAGGCCGTCGACGCGGGCATAGGGCGACAGCATCCAGGTGTCGCGCTTGTATTCGACGCCGCCCGTCACAGAACCGAAGAACATGTGGCCGCTGCGCGCGCCGGCGGCGAAGGCCGCGGTTCCGTCGATCGATCGGCGGGAATCGAAGGCGAGCTCGTCGAAGCCGGCGATCAGGTCGACGAAGGACCACGTCGTCGGCCGCAGGCTGCCGTAGCCGACGACACTGTAGCTGGTGGCGTCGACCTTGGACCCGGTGAGGCCGACGTCGGCCGTCGCGCGGCCGTAGCCGAGACCGAAGCCGATCGAGACGAGGTCGTTGAAGCGATAGTCGACGCCGGCGCTGAGACCGCTGGTGTCGAGCTTGGTGGCGTCGACCCGGTTGCCGGCGTCGATGCGTCCGACGGTGACGGCGCCGGTGGCCCAGAAGGAGAAGTCACGATCGAAGAGATCGGCCATTCCCGGCGACCCGGCGCGATTCGTCGGTTCTCGATCGGCCTTGTGTGGTCGCCCGGAGCTCGAGGGACGGGCGTCGGGGCCTCGCGGACCGTTCTTGTCGACCACCCCGGTGGGGCTTTCGAGATAGTCGGCGCGGCTGCGGTCGCGCTCGTCGCGGATCTCGTCGGGGGATTGCGGCCCGCCGTTGCGGAACGTCACGCCGAGGTGATTTCCGACGCGCCCGCTGCCGTGCATGCTCTCGAGCCGGCCGTTGAAGTTGCTGATCTGGGTGCGGGCGAATTGCTCCGCCATCCGGTTCTGCGCCGTGATCACCCCGACCACGTCCGCGTCCTTGGTCGGGTCCGGGCGCGGCGAGACGGTCACCGTCACGGTCGCCGGCGCCGAGACACTGGTCGCCGTCACGTCGCGGTAGGAGAAGCGGTCCGTGCCGGTGAAGGTCTTGTCGGGGGTGTAGACGATCCGGAGACCGGAGACCGCCGCCCGCCCGTGCGCCGGCTGGCCGACGAGCCGGACCGCGGTGAAGGGACCGCCCTCGTCGTTGTCGGTCACGTCGATGGTCACCGCCACGCCCTGTCGGGTGGTCGCGGTGTCGTTGACCGCGGTGATCGCCGTGACGGTCAGCGTGAATCGGCCGATACCCGAGGCGCCGTTGGCGTCGACCACCTTCACCGCATAGGCCCTGGTCGCCGACGCGGCGGTGGGTGTGCCGGAGATCACTCCGGTGGCTCCGTCGAGGGCGAGCCCCGTCGGCAGCGCCGGTGAGATCGTGAAGGTGAAGGGCGCGGTTCCCCCCGCGACGCGGATCGGTTTGAAGTCCTGCGCGCTCTGGCCGAGCGTCAGGGTCCTCGAGGTGATCACCACCTTCAGGTCGAGCTCGGCATGGACCGTCAGCCTGAAGGCCGCCGAGGCGGTGGCGCCGTTGGCGTCGGTCACCGTCACGGTATGGACGGTCGTGGCTTGCGTCGCGGTCGGGGTGCCGGTGATCACGCCGGTGGCGGAGGCCATGGCGAGGCCGGCCGGCAGGGCCGGCGCCACCGACCAGGCGAGGGGGGCGGTGCCGCCGGCTCCGGTCACCGGGGTGAACGAGGCCGCCGTCCCCTTGGTCAGGGTCTCGGCGGCGATGACGCGGGTCGCCGTGACCTTGCCGTTGACGGTCAGCGTGAAGGTCGCCGAGGCGCTGTCGCCGTTGGCGTCGGCCACCGTCACGGTGTGGACGGTCGCCGACTTGGTCACCGTCGGGGTGCCGGCGATCGCGCCGGTGGTGGAGGCCATGGCGAGGCCCGCCGGCAGGGCCGGCGCCACCGACCAGGCGAGGGGGGCGGTGCCGCCGGCTCCGGTCACCGGGGTGAAGTTGGCCGCCGTCCCCTTGGTCAGGGTCGCGGTGGCGATGACGCGGGTCGCCGTGAGCGCGTCGACGACCGACAGCGTGAAGGTCGCCGTGGCGCTGGCGCCGTTGGCGTCGGTGATGGTCACGGTGTGGACGGTCGCCGTCCTGGTCACCGTCGGGGTGCCGGTGACGGCACCGCTGGCCGAGGCCATCGACAGCCCGGCGGGGAGCGCCGGCGCCACCGACCAGACGAGCGGCGCCGTGCCGCCCGACCCCGTCACCGGGGTGAAGCTGGTCGCCGCCTTCCTCACCGTCAGCACCTTGGAGGCGATCACCCGGGTGGCGGTCGGCGCGGCCGAGACGGCGAGCGAGAAGGTCGCGGTGGCGGAGGCGCCGTTGGCGTCGGTGACGGTGACGGTGTAGGTCGCCGCCGCCGATGTGGCCGTCGCCGTGCCGGTGATCGCGCCGTTGGCGGCGGCCATCACGAGGCCGGTCGGCAGGGCCGGCGCGACCGTATAGGCGAGGGGCGCGGTGCCGCCGGATCCGGTCACCGGGGTGAAGCTGGTCGCCGCCTTGTTCCGGGTCAGGATCTTGGAGGCGATCACCCGGGTCGCGGTCGGGCCGTTCACCACGGAGAGCGTGAAGGTCGCCGCGGCGGTGGCGCCGTTGGCGTCGGTGACGGTCACGGTGTAGCCGGTCGCGGCCGAGATCGCCGAGGGCGTGCCGGTGATCGCGCCGGTCGCGGCGGCCATCGCCAGGCCGGTCGGCAGGGCGGGCGAGACCGTATAGGCGAGGGGGGCGGTGCCGCCCGATCCGGTCACCGGGGTGAACGGCGTCGCGGCGACACCGACACTGATCGCCTTCGCGGCGATCGCCTGGGTGGCGGCGACCGCCGCGTCGACGGTGAGCGAGAAGGTCGCGGTCGCGGTGATGGCGTTGGCGTCGGTGATGGTGACGGTGTAGGTCGCCGCCGCCGAGGCGACCGTCGGCGTGCCGGTGATCGCCCCGGTGGCCGAGGCCATCGCCAGGCCGGCGGGAAGCGCCGGCGAGATCGACCAGGCGAGCGGCGCGGTGCCACCCGATCCGGTCACGGGCGTGAAGGACGTCACGGCGTGGTTGCGGGTCAGGGACTTGGTGGGGATCGCCTGGGTGGCGGTCGGCCCGACGGCGACGGTGAGCGAGAAGGTCGCGGTATCGGTGGCGCCGTTGGTGTCGGTGACGGTCACGGTGTAGGTCGCGGCCGCCGAGGCCGCCGTCGGGGTGCCGGTGATCGCGCCGGTGGCGGCGGCCATCGTCAGGCCGGTCGGCAATGCCGGCGCCACCGACCAGGCGAGCGGCGCGGTGCCGCCCGATCCGGTCACCGGGGTGAAGGACGTCGCCGCGGCGCCGACGCCGAGCGTCCTCGAGGCGATCGCCTGAGTGGCCGAGACCGTCGAATTGACGGTGAGCGAGAAGGTCGCGGTCGCGGTGGCGCTGTTGGCGTCGGTGACGGTCACCGTGTAGGTCGTCGCCGCCGAGGTCACGGTCGGTGTGCCGGTGACGGCGCCGGTGGCGGCGGCCATGGCGAGGCCGGTCGGCAGGGCGGGCGAGACCGTATAGGCGAGTGGCGCGGTGCCGCCCGATCCGGTCACCGGGGTGAAGGACGCGGCCGCCGTGTTGCGGGTCAGGATCTTCGAGGCGACCGCCTGGGTCGCGTTGACCGTTCCGCTCACCGTGAGCGAGAAGGTCGCGGTGGCGGTGGCGCCGTTGGCGTCGGTGACGGTGACGGTATGGGTCGCCGCCGCCGAGGCCGATGTCGGGGTGCCGGTGATCGCGCCCGTCGCCGAAGCCATGGCGAGACCGGTCGGCAGGGCCGGCGAGACCGTATAGGCGAGCGGCGCGGTGCCGCCCGATCCGGTCACCGGTGTGAAGGACGTCGCCGCCGTGTTGCGGGTGAGGATCGTCGAGGCGACGGCTTGCGTGGCGGTCGGCGCGGCGTTGACGGTGAGCGAGAAGGTCGCGGTCGCGGTGGCGTTGTTGGCGTCGGTCACCGTCACGGTGTAGGTCGCCGCCGCCGAGGCCACCGTGGGCGTGCCGGTGACGGCGCCGGTGGCGGCGGTCATGACGAGGCCGGTCGGCAGGGCGGGCGAGACCGTATAGGCGAGCGGCGAAGTGCCGCCCGATCCGGTCACGGGCGTGAAGGATGTGGCCGCTCTGTTCTGGGTCAACACCTTCGCGGCGACGGCCTGGGTGGCGGTCGGCGCGGCGTTGACGGTCAGCGAGAAGGTCGCGGTGGCGGTGGCGTTGTTGGCGTCGGTCACCGTCACGGTATGAGTCGTCGCGGTCTGGGTCGCCGTCGGCGTTCCGGTGATCGCGCCGGTGGCGGCGGCCATGGCGAGGCCGGT
>JAFHCF010000243.1:0-44441 GCA_048497495.1 Prosthecomicrobium sp. | reverse complement strand
TCGGATGCAACAGGCCGAAGGCCGTATCCGACTGGATAAGCTGCTGCACCAACAAGAGAATCTAGTGCACGCCCGAAGCCTTGATGTGAATCTTCCGACCGAATCCGTGCACTAGGTTGGGGTCGAGGCTTATAATCCCTTCTCTCCTCGACAGGGAGCCTTCGAGAATGCCGCGGGAAGCCGCGGCTTTCATCGTTTTCGGGGGTGATTTTCGCAAGGTCGAGATCGCGGGGCCGCGAGGGCTCGGTCGGCCGTGACGCCGATGTCGGCACCGGACGGCCTCGGTGTGTCGGGGATCAGGGGGAGGGGGTCACCGCGGCGCACCCGCGCACCTGGAGCGGCATTCCGACCCGGCGGCGCGAGCGAGATCATGGAAAACTTCGGCAAGGCGGCATACATGGTCGACCAGTGATGTTACGCAGCCACGTGGTGGGTGCCGTGCATTCCACCCGGCGAGGCCCGAACAACCAATATCGAGGCAAGTGGACCGTGAGCATCTTCTCCTTCATCGCCAGCCTGTTCCAGTCGGGCCCGGATCGGACCATTTCCTACGAAGATCTGGTCGCGGCGACGGGCGCCGGCAACGTGCGCCTCATCGACGTTCGTGAGAAGGGCGAGTTCGAGGCGGGCCATGTCCTCGGCGCCAAGAACGTCCCGCTGTCGCGCTTCAAGCCCCTCACCCTGCCCCGCGACAAGCCGATCGTGCTGATCTGCCTGACGGGCCGGCGCTCCGCTTCGGCGGTCCGACAGGCTGTCCGGGTCGGTCGTGACGACGTCCGTCACTTCGCCGGAGGCACCCGCGGATGGACGCGGCGCGGCGGTCGGCTCGTCTGAGGAGGCGCTCGCGCCGCCGGCGCGGTCATGGTCGGGCGCGAGACCGGTGGACGGGGGATACGACGAGGCGGAAGGGGCGGCTTCAGCGTAGGAGCGCGGCGATCCGATCGAGGATGGATCCGTCGTCGCGCACCAGTCGGACGCCGAGGTTCGCCGGCGGGGTGCCGACCGAGCAGCCGCCGCCACGGGGGTCGCGGATGAAGTCGCTGACGTAGCCGCGATGACGGCCCTGGATGATGCGGACGCCGCAGTTGCGGATTTCGCGGGGGGCTCGGGCGGCGCCGGAGACGTGGCGCGACCAGCAGCCGTCGGTCCATTCCCAGACGTTGCCGGAGATGTCGGCGAGGCCGAGCGAGTTGCTGCCGAAACTGCCGAAGGGGCGCGGCGCGCGATCGATCGGCCCGGCCTCGGCGGACCCGGCGTCATAGGCGGCGAGCCAGCGCTCGGCGGGCTCGTTCGGATCGGCGGCGGCGACGACGGGCGCCTCGATCCGGGCCTCGGCGGCGAGGCGGACCCATTCGGCGTCGCTCGGCAGGCGATAGCGATGGCCGGTGGCGCGCGACAGCCACGCGGCATAGGCGGTGGCGTCGCGCCAGCTCAAGCCCACCGCCGGCAGGTCGGCGCGGGCGGCGAGCGCATCGGCATCGTCCGGGCCGTCGCAGGCGCCGGCGGCGACGCAGGCGCCATAGGCGGCGGCGCCGACCTGGGTGCGCATGACGACCAACGGCCGATCGAAGGCGACCCGCACCACGGGCGGGGCGACGGCGGCGCCGTCGCGGGTGAAGTCGCCGGCGGCGCGATAGGTGACGGCGCCGGGCGGGATCGTCACCAGATCGGTCGGATCGGCCGGCGGCAGCCGCGAGGCGGCGAGGGTGCCGAGGGCGACGACGATCGCCGCGCTCGACGAGAACAGGACCGGGTGACGACGGGTCGACATGACGGGGTCTCCGGCGCCGCGCCCCCGGGGCACGGCGCCCGGTCGGGTGTTCACTGGGCGACGATCGGGCCGGCGGCGGAGACGAGCTTCATCAGATCGTCGTTCCACTTGCCCTCGACCTTGATGTGGGCGGTGGCGCCGAGCTCGGCCGCCTCGATCAGGTTGTGGTTGACGTAGGCGTAGATGCCGGGCTGGCGGAAGGTGTAGAGCGCCGCGCCGGCCGATCCGCCACGGATGAACCAGGTCTCGAGCCCGGTCTGCGGCGGGTTGTCGAACTTGCCGGTCTCCCAGACGTGGTCGCCGTGGCCGCCGATCAGATGCGGGCGGGTGTCGCGGTTGGCCTGGGCGTGGACGATCAGCACGGTCTCGCCGACCTTGGCGGTGAGCGCGTCGGCGCCGGTCAGGGCGCCGACCTTGCCCTCGAACACCACATGCGACGGGATCAGGCCGCGCATCACCTTGGTGACGTCCTCGTAGGCGTCGCCGAGGGTCGGGTAGCTCTTGTAGGCGCCCTTGGCGTCCTTGGGGATGTAGAAGTCGCTCTCGCCGATGTACCAGAGCCGGTCGTAACGGAGCTCGTGGCCGTTGCGATCGACGAGGCCGCCGCGCGGCATCACCATGACCACGCCGTTCATGCCGGCGGTGACGTGCCAGGGGATCATACCGGGAGGGGCGCAGTGGTAGACGAAGACGCCGGGGCGGTCCGCCTTGAAGCGCAGCGTCGCCTGTTCACCGGGGTTGACCAGGGTCAGCTCGCCGCCGCCCAGCGCGCCGGTCGCCGCATGGAAATCGATGTTGTGCGGCATGGTGTTGGTGTCGGGATTGACCAGGGTCAGCTGGAGATAGTCGCCCTCGTGGACGATCATCATCGGCCCGGGGATCCAGCCGTCATAGGTCATCGCCTGCATCCTGGTGCCCTCGGCATCGATGACGATCTCCTTCTCGACGATCTTCATCGTGAACTCGACCACCTTCGGCGGCTCGGTCGTCGCCTGTTCGTGGGCGTGGACGAAGGGCGGGGCGACCAGGTCGATCTTGACGTGGCGCAGCGCCGAGACGTCGTCGCTTCGCGCGGCGACGAGGCCCGGGGCGGCCGTGGCCGAGGTCGAGGCGGTGGCGGCGGCGAGGGCGGCGAGGGTGGAGCCGAACAGGGCATCGCGGCGGGAGAGCATGACGGGCGTCCTTCACAACGGGTTTCGTTGTGAAGACGGTGCATCCGATCGGCGCTTCCTTCGTTGTTCGGGAACAAACTAGAATGTCGTCGGTCACGTCGGTCGTCCGATGGACCTCGTCGGCTCGTCGCGCCGGGACCTCCCGTAGGAGTGGCACCGTGTCCGCCCAACATCTCGATCGATCGTTGATCCGCGATCTGGCGTTGTTTCGCTCGCTGAGCGATCCGGAACTCGACGCCCTGCTGGCGACGGCGCTGGCGCGGCGCGTCCCCGAAGGCGGCACGGTGTTCGAACAGGGGGCGCCGGCCGATGCCTTCTTCGTCTTGTTGCACGGCCGGTTGAAGGCGGTGCAGACGACGACGGACGGCCAGCAGGTGGTGGTGCGCCACGTCAATCCCGGCGATCTCTTCGGCATCGCCATGGCGATGCGGCGGACCGACTATCCGGCGAGCGCGGTGGCGGTCACCGACAGCCTGGTTCTGACGTGGTCGGCGAGCGACTGGAACGGCTTCCTCGCGCGCAATCCCGCGATCGCGCTCGACGCGCTGCAGACCGTGGGCGAACGATTGCAGGATGCCCACACCCGCATCCGCGAACTTTCGACCGAGGAAGTCGAGCGGCGCATCGCCCATGCGGTGCTGCGCCTGGTGGCGCAGGCCGGCCGGAAGACCGACGAGGGCATCCTCATCGATTTTCCGATCACCCGGCAGGAACTGGCGGAAATGACCGGGTCGACGCTGCACACGGTGAGCCGGACGCTGAGCGCCTGGGAGCAGCAGGGATTGGTGAAGAACGGGCGACGGCGCATCACGGTATGCGCGGCCCATCGGTTACGCCTGCTCGCCGACGGGAAGAGCCGCTAGCCGCGCTCGATCGCCATCGACAGTTCCGCGAGGACGCCGGCGCGGTCGAGATCGTGTTCGGCGCAGGCCTCGGTGATGGTGTGCATCCGCCCGACCGGACAGCCGATGCAATGCATCCGGTTCGTCAGGAACACCGCGATCGTCGCGGGCCATCGCTTCATGACGTCGTCGACGACGCTTTCGGGGTCGATGTCCATCGTCGTCGCTCTCCACACCGGTTCGATGTGAGGATAGCCGCTCGCCGCATGGGTCTCTTTGCGCGGGAACAACCTTCTCGCGCCTCGCCCGGAGGCACCGGTTCGCCGGCGTCCCCACGGGCGATCTCGGCCGCCCCCGAGCGGCACGGCGCGCGGCCGCTCGGAAGCGTGGGAGGCGACGAGACGTCCACCGGCCGCTTCAGTCTTTCGGGAAATCCGCGCCGAGGCTCTCCTCGCGAAGGCTCTCGATCTCGGCGATCCTGGCCTTCAGCTTCTTCGTCACCGCGTCGAAGCCGAAGCCGCCGAGGACGAGGTGGCGCGGCGGTGTGGCGGTCTCGGTGAGGCGGATCATCGCCTCGGCGGCGCGGACCGGGTCGCCCGGTTGCTTGCCGCTGACGGCGGCGGTGGCTTCCATGCGGGCGCCGACGGTGGCGGCGTAGTCGGCGATCTCCGACTTGGTCCTCTGGAGCGAACGACCGGCCCAGTCGGTGCGGAACGGTCCCGGCTCGACGCAGGTCACCTTGATCCCGAGCGGGCCGACCTCGGCCTCGAGGGCGTCCGACAGGCCTTCGACCGCATGTTTGCTCGCCGAGTAGTAGCCGGTGCTGGGAAAGCCGATCAGCCCGGCGATCGAGGTGATGTTGACGATGTGGCCGCGTCGGCGGGCGCGCATGCCGGGCAGCACGGCGCGGGTCATGGCGAAGAGGCCGAAGACGTTGGTGTCGAACTGGGCCCTGATCTCGGCCTCGATCCCTTCCTCGACCGCCGCCTGGTAGCCGTAGCCGGCGTTGTTGACCAGCACGTCGATGGCGCCGAACCGCGCCTCGGCCGCCGCCACCGCCGCGGTGATGGCGGCGGGGTCGGTCACGTCGAGCGCCAGCGTGAGCGCCCGGTCGCCGTGGCCGGCGACGATGTCGGCCACCTGGGCGGGGTCGCGCGCGGTGACGACCGCCCGCCAACCGCGGGCCAAGACTCGCTCGGCGAGGATCCGGCCGAAGCCGGTGGAGCAACCGGTGATGAACCACACCGGCGAGGTTGCTTGCGTCATGGGAGGTCTCCTTCGGCCGATCGGGGTCGGCCCTCGAAGCCGACAGAATAGTCGGGTTCGCGCCGAGGATCAGCAGGTCGTCGGAGACGGTTCGCGGAATTGATCGCGGGCGTGATCGGCGGGCGGGATCATACCGGAAGCGAAACGATCAGGCGCCGGCGGAGATCGGCCGACCGAGTCGGCCGTCGCGGCGGGGGGCGGCGGATCGCCGCCGCCGGGCGTGATCGCGGTCAGGGGCGCCACTGACCGGACGTGGTCGGCAGGTCGCCGGTGACCTCGACATGGGCGACGTCGGTGTCGCCGCGCAGGCCCTTGTCGGAGAAGCGCAGGCCGAGGACGCGGCCGTCGTCGGTGCGCAGGGCGACGCCCCGGCGGCCGAAGATGCCGCGCAGCGCGGCGGCGGGCAGGCGGATCTCGCCGCTGCTCGAAATCCCCATCTGACCCGATTGGGCATAACCGTCGAAATCATAGGCGACGCGACCGATGGTCTCGCCGTTGCAACTCAAGATACCGCTGCCGGTGAGCTTGCCGAGCCAACGCATGGAACCTCCTGAAACAGTTGTCGAGCCGGCCGGCATCCGCTCGGATGCCGATCTCTTCGCGCGAACCCGATCGGTCCGCTCGCAATGGGCTCTCGTAATTCGGTCAGGCCGGACGCGCATCCGCCGCCAGCATGGCCTCGAATTCGGCCGGCTCGACGGCGACGACCTGCCGGGTGGTCGCCGTGCTCGCGATCGCCGGGAGATGCAACAGGGTCGCGGTCCGGCGGAAGGCGAGGAAGGAGAGGCCGAGGATCTCCTCCTCGTCGCTCACCAGCCGGTAGGTTCCGGCCGGCAGAGCTTCGTCGATGGCGGCGATCCGAAAGGGGTGGGCGAATGTGACCGTCGTCTCGATGGTACGGACGGTCATCGTCACTTCCGCTTCTTCGGCTCGTTGATCGCCGACAACATGGCGAGGTTGGAATTGGTGGCCGGCGTGGCGACGGTCTTGGGCTTGTCCGCCTTGGGCTTGCGGATTTCGCGGCTCTTGCGGTTCTGACCTTTGGACATGGGAAGCTCCCGGGCCCGATGCGTCGAGCCTTTCCGGCGCGCGAGAACGCCCACGTGCGAGCGAGTTGGTTGAGGCGCGCGGGCCACGGCGTCTCCGCCGTCGTCCTCACACCGAGGGTCGCTCGGGCACGTCCCGGCGGCGACGACGACGAGAATCGTCATCGTCTTCGAAGCCGCCGAAGGCGTTCATCGTTTCCAGGGCGTCCGAGACGCCCGGCATCGCCGATTTCCCCGGCGTCCCATTCCCCGCCGCCGGAACGTCCGGGGTCGACGGGGAACGGGGTGCCGAGATCGCGAGCGAGCGCGATCAGGTCAGGACGACGAGCCGATCGGCCGAGGTCTTGCCGGTGCGCTGGTCGGTGACCAACTCGAATTCGAGCTTCTGACCTTCGTAGAGGTCACCGATGCCGCTACGTTCCACGGCCGAGATGTGAACGAAGGCATCCTTGGAGCCGTCATCGGGCTGAATGAAGCCGAAGCCCTTCTGGGCGTTGAACCATTTCACGGTTCCGGTCGACATGTGTATTCCTTTCAGAAGTTGAAAACGGACACCAGAGGTAGTGCCCGTGCGTCGAAATCGGGCTTTCAGGAGAGAAAAATCAGTTCTGTTTCAACAGAATTGTCTTGCAGAGCCAAGTTGTCCGACCATCTGTCGACAGGATCAATATGACCCTCGAGCGACGTAAATACAATAATCAATCGAATTATTGTCGAGGAACGGCGGCTTTCGGTGCCGAAATCCGGGTTCGGAAGGGGCGCGTCGGGGTCGGCGGGGCATCGGATCGAGGCCTCGCCGACCCCTACGCGTTTGCCGAGGGCAGGGGACGCCGGGTTCAGCCGGCGTCCCCGCGGATCATGTCGGCGGCCTTCTCGCCGATCATGATCGCCGCCGCGTTGGTGTTGCCGCCGATCAACGTCGGCATGATCGAGATGTCGACGACCCTGAGGCCGTCGATGCCGCGAACCTTCAATTCCGGCGTCACCACCGCGTCGTCGCCCACTCCCATGCGGCAGGTGCCGGCGGGGTGGTAGACGGTGTCGACGCGACGGCGCAGGACGTCCTCGATGTCGGCGTCGGTCCTCACGTCCGCGGTGAAGAGATCGCGGCCACGCACGGCGGCGAGCGCCGGGGCGTCCATGATCCGCCGGGTCTGCTTGAAGCCCGCCACCATGTCGGCGAGATCGTCGGAGTGGGAGAGGAAGGCCGGATCGATCAGCGGATCGGCCAGCGGGTCGGGCGAGGCGAGGCGGACGGTGCCGCGACTCCTCGGCCGGAGCAGGCAGACATGGGTGGAGAAGCCGTGCCCCATCCGGAGTTTGCGGGCGTGGTCGTCGACCATGGCGACGACGAAGTGGATCTGGAAGTCGGGGGCCGCCAGGTCGGGGCGCGACTTGAAGAAGCCGCCGGCCTCGGCGAAGTTGGAGGCGACCATGCCGCGCCGTTCGCGCCGCCAGCGCAAGATCTCGCGGATCAGGTGCCACGTGCCGCCGGCGGAGATACCGATCAGTTCCCGACTGGCGGCGGTGTAGCCGAAGACGAAGTCGGGGTGGTCCTGGAGATTGCCGCCGACGCCGGGCAGATGGTGGACGACGTCGACGCCGGCCGCCTTCAGATGGGCGCCGTCGCCGATGCCGGAGAGCATCAGCACCTGCGGCGACTGGAGGGCGCCGGCCGAGAGGATCACCTCGCGCCGGGCACGGAAGGTGCGGACACGACCGGATTGGTGGAACTCGACGCCGACGGCGCGGCCGTTCTCGATCAGGACGCGCAGGACGCGGGCGCCGCACTCGACCCGGAGATTGGCGCGTTTGCCCATGATCGGGTGGAGATAGCCGCGCGCCGCGCTCCAGCGCTCGCCGTTCTTCTGGGTGACCTGATAGACGCCGAAGCCTTCCTGGTCGGGGCCGTTGAAGTCGTCGCACGCACGGAACCGGGCCTCGCGGGCGGCGTCGAGGAAGATCCGCTGCCACGGGTTTCCGGTGCGCGAGCGCGCGACCTCGAGCGGGCCGCCCCGGCCGTGCAGGTCGTCGGTGAAGTCCTCGTTGTGCTCCGCCTTCTTGAAATGGGGCAGGACGTCGTCCCAGGCCCAGCCGGTGTTGCCGAGTTCGGCCCAGTGGTCGTAGTCCCAGCGATGGCCACGGACATAGACCATGGCGTTGATCGCCGAGGAGCCGCCGAGCGCGCGGCCGCGCGGCTGGTAGCCCCGGCGGCCACCGAGCGCGGCCTGCGGCACGGTGTGGAAGGCCCAGTTGTGGAGCCGGCTCGGCACCATCAGGGCGCCGGCGAGCGGGGTTCGGATCACCCAGTCGTCGCCGTGATCGCCGGCCTCGAGCAGGGCCAGCGTCACGCCGGGATCCTCGGTCAACCGGGCGGCGACGACCGATCCGGCGGAGCCCCCGCCGAGCACGAGATGGTCGAAGGTTTCGGTCATCGCGTTCCTCCCGCTCGCCCAGGCCGCCGTCTTCATGCGAAGCGCCGCAGGACGGCGAGCATTCGATCGAAGGTCTTGCCATAGGGAGGCTGCATGAAGCCGAGCCCGCTGAGGTCGGGGCGATGGAAGATCGGCTTCAGTTTGGAAAAGGTCTGGAAGCCCCATTCGCCGTGATAGGCGCCCTGACCGGAGGCGCCGACGCCGCCGAAGGGTTGGTTCTCCTGGGCCAGATGGACGAGGCAGTCGTTGATGGTGACGCCGCCGGAGACGGTCTCGATCATCACCCGGTCGCGCGCCCGCGCGTCGGTGCCGAACCAATAGAGCGCCAGCGGGCGTTCGTCGGCGACGACGGTGGCGATCGCCTCGTCGGGGCCCGAGACCGGCACGATCGGCAGGATCGGCCCGAAGATCTCCTCCCGGCGCACCCGCATGTCCGGTGTGGTGCCGAGGAGGAGGCAGGGCGGCATCTTGCCCGAATTCGACCAGCGCGCCGGGTCGGCGGTCAGCCACACCACCTTCGCGCCTCGCGCCACGGCGTCCTCGACCAACGCCTGTTGACGCCCGAGATGGGCGTCGCAGACGATGGCGGTGTAGTCGGGATTGGCGGGATCGTCGCCGAAGAGACGGGCGACGGCGGCGCGGTAGGCGGCGACGAAGGCCTCCTCGCGGCCCGCCGGCAGCAGCACGTAGTCGGGGGCGACGCAGGTCTGGCCGGCGTTGAGCAGCTTGGAGTAGGCGATGCGAGCCGCGGCGGTGGCGGTGTCGGCGGAGGCGTCGAGGATCGCCGGCGACTTGCCGCCGAGCTCGAGCGTCACCGGGGTGAGGTTCCTCGCGGCGGCTTCGGCGACGATGCGGCCGACGCGGGTCGAGCCGGTGAACAGCAGGTGGTCGAAGGGCAGGGCGGAGAAGGCGGCGGCGACGTCGGCGCCGCCCCGGATCACCACCACCTCGTCGGCGGCGTAGGTCGAGGCGACGAGGCCGGCGAGCAGGGCGGAGAAACGCGGCGTCAACTCGCTCGGCTTGATCATCACCCGATTGCCGGCGGCGAGCGCCGCGACGAGTGGGGCGAGCGTCAACTGCAGCGGATAGTTCCACGGCGAGATCACCCCGACGACCCCGAGCGGCTGCGGCATCAGGCGGTTGCGGCCGGGGAGGAAGGCGAGTTCGGTGGCGATCCGCCTCGGTTTCATCCAGCGTTTCAGATGACGCAGGGTGTGCGCGATCCCGGCCTCGACGATGAAGGCCTCGGCGAGCCGCGTCTCCTGGACGCAGCGGTGGCCGAAATCGGCGGAGATCGCCGCCTCGATCGCCTCGGAATTACCGTTCATCAGCCCGAGCAGCCGGGTCAACCGGTCGCGGCGTTCCGCGAGGCTCGGATAGGGCGCGCGGCGGGAGGCGGCGCGCAGGCGGGCGAAGATCGCTTCCGGGCTCTCGAGGCTCGGCCTCGTCGGTGAGGGGGGCGTCTGCATGGGGGTCGGGCCTCGGGTCTCGGGGGTGGCGTCCAGGAGGGTATCATCGCCGGCGAACAGCGCCTCCATCACGGCGCGATCGCGGTCGGCGACGTTGTCGAGGAATTCACCGCCGCCGCCCATCTTCTCGAAGGCCCGGTAGCCGGTCTCCAGAAATGCCCGGAGGCCGGCGAGACCGGCGAGGCGGGCGCGCGCCCAGGCCTCGCCAGCGCCGGCCCGGCGTGGTCGTAGGCCTTCGAGGCATGGGGAAAGGCGATCCATCGCGGCTTCGCCATGGCTGTCTCCTCATGTTCTGTAGCGATCGGCGAGATCGTCGAGCAGGGCGCGGTCGCGCGGCGCCAGATAAGGGGCGGCGAGCGCCATGACCCGATAGGCGCCGCGCGCCAGCGCCACGCCTTCGTGCCGGCCGCCGGGATCGCGGACCAGTTCGAAGGACAGCCAATAGGTGGCGATCAGGGTCATGTTGCCGGCCAGCGCCTCGACGTCCGACTTCGAGGCGGTCATCGCGCCGGTCGCCACCAGCCCGTCGAGGATGGTGCGCGCCGTCGCCTGCTTGTGGGCGAGGATGAACTTGAACTGGCGCCCGAGCACGCCGTAACGCGACGTCAGTTCGTTGATGTCGCGATAGACGAAGCGGTATTTCCAGATCGCCTCGAACACCAGATGGAGAAACAGCCAGATGTCCTCGACGTCGGAGGGCCGGGCCTGGGGGGCGGCGAGCGTATGCTCGATCTCGGCGCGGAAGGAGGCGAAGAGCGCCTCGACGATTTTCTCCTTGGAGGGGAAGTGGTAGTGGAGATTGCCCGGGCTGATGCCCATCGCCTCGGCGATCGCCGAGGTGGTGACGCTCGGCTCGCCGACCCGATTGAACAGGTCGAGGGCGGTCTCGAGGATGCGCTCCTTGGTCCGTCGCTGCGGTTTGCGCGCCATGCCGGCCGTTTCCTCAACCCCCGGGGCCCGTCGCGGCGTCGGCTCCGCGGCCGATCGGCGTGGTCCCCGCCCGACTGAAACGCGAATCCGCGCGTCACTCAACAGCGACGATGGGGATCTCGGTCAAACCATCTGATATTTCTCGGAATTTCCGGCTTCCGCCCGACGATGCGGCGCGGTGGGTCTTCAGGACCGCGTCGAGCCGGTCGAGGGGCGACGCCATGGCGGGCGAGGATCGGCGCCAGAGGCTCGCGCCGGCGGCGCAGCTCCGACAGGGTTTTGCGATAGGCGTGCTCGGCGAGGTGCCTGCGACCGTGTCATGGGTAGCCCTCCCTCGGCACCCGAGGCCGGACGCCGTCACCCGGCGGGACGCCGTGCTGCTTCCCGGCCGGGTCGGAGGCGACATCGGCGAGGATCGGTGGTCAGCCGCCCAAGTCCTTCTCGGCCTCGGCGACCACTTCGGCCGTTTCCTTCTTCACCGCCTTGGCGGAGGCGGCGACCTTCTTGGTGGTCTTCTTCACCGTCGCGGCGGTCTCCTCGACGGCGGCCTTCACCGCGTCCTCGGACTTCGCCGCCTCGGTGCCCACGGTGCCGGACAGATTCCTGGTGGCGGCGGTCAGTTCATGGATACGGGCGCTGAGCGCGTCGAGATCCTTCTTGGTGGGGACGTCGAGGGAGTGCAGGGCGCGGGCGACGCGCTCCTCGAACACGCTCTCGAGCTTGTCCCAGGTGCCGGTGGCGACCTTGCGGGCCTCGGTCATCTTGTCTTCCGCCGCGTCGCGGGTGCGCTTCTGGATGACCTCGCCTTCCTTGACCAGAGCCTCGAACACCTTGGTGCCCTCCTCCTGCGCCTTGGCGAAGGCGCCGAGGCCGGCGAGCCAGATCTGATGCGCCGATTCCTTGATGGTCTGGGCGAGCTGCTTCTCGGTCGATCCGCTCGCGAGAGCCTTGAGTTTCTTGGCCATGATCGGGTTCCTCGTTCTCGTCTTTTCGCCACCCCTCACGGGTGACCGGTCCTGTTCCTCTCCAGAAGATAGGCCTCCCAATTGGAAACGGTCGCCTAATCGACACATCGAACCGAGATTTCTCGATGGGACCGAGGGATGCCGGCGAGAACAACGGCGCGGCCGCCGCGAGGGTTTCTCATCGTCGGGCAGCGGTTACACGAGGCGGAAAACAAGAACTGCCGGTGAAGGCGATTTGCGTTCCCGAGGGAGCGGCCATGATCTATCTCGTCACCGGTGCGAGCGGTTTCATCGGCAAGCGTCTGGTTCGCATCGTCCTGGCGCGTCGCGAGGCGATCGTCCATTTCCCGATGCGCGACCCGACGCCGGAGCGGGTGGCGACGCAACTGGGCATCTTCGGGCAGGTGATGCACGCGGTGATGCCGCGCCTGACGCAGATCATCAACAACTCGACCTTCCGGATGTTCCCGGATTCGGAAGGCTCGCGCAGCGCCGCGCCGGGAGAGGAGATGCCGACCGCCGATCGGATCGCGATGACGCGGATCATGCGCGGCCTGCATCAGTGAGCGGGGCGGCCGGTCGAGTGTCGTCGGCCGCGTCGATCGCGAGATCGGCCGCCACCCGGTCGAGGACCTCGGACGAAAACCCCATGGCGACGTGACCGATCGCCGCCACGACGATCTCGCGGGCGCCGGCGAGGCGGCTGGACAGCTGCGGCACGACGATCTCGTCGCCGGTGCTCCAGATCGTCAGGGTGGGGATCGGCGGCGGCTCGTGGCGATTCAGGGCCTCGAGCCAAGGGTTCCCGGGGCGCATCTCGGCGGCGTTGCGGCCGATCCCGACGTGGGCGAGCCACGTGCCGCGATGGGGGCAGGCGAGCGTGACGAGGCGGGCGATGCGGTCGTGGCCGGCCTTGCGGATGGCGGCGCGGGCGACGAGACCGCCCATCGAATGGGTGACGAGTAGGACGCGATCGGCGCCGGTCTCGGCGCGCAGCGCGTCGATGCGGTGGAGAAGCCCGTCGGCGAGAATCTCGATGTCGGAGATCGGCGTCTCGAGGTCGATGGTGGCGACGGCGAAGCCGGCCGCCCGCAGGCGCCGACGAAACCACCACCAGAATCCGCGATTGCACATGTAGCCGTGGACGAGCAGCACCGGCCGCCGCCCCGCGGGGAGGCGGCCGACGGCATCCGAGCCCATCCAGATCGAGGCGAAGGGCATGATCACGGCGAAGGCGGCGAGATGGGCGAGGCATTCGCCGAGCATCGCCGATGGGCGCGCGCCGCCGATGCCGGGTGGTGGCGGCGAGGCGGCGACGACGCCGAGCAGAAAGCTCGGGGCGAGAAGGGCCGCCTGGATCGCGAGGAAGATCGCCGGGAGCGCGAGCAGCGCCGGGCCCGCGCCGAGACGGCCGGCGAGGTTCGGATAGAGGACCGCAAGTCCGATGATCTCGAACAGTAGAATTCCACGCAGGAGCCGAGCCGTCATGTTCGTGCGGGCTCCTTCCCGTCCCTCGTCACCGCCGAGGCGGTATTCGCCACGGTCGTCCTCGCTCGACGACCGATCTCGTCCGGTTCGACTTCCTCGCCGCGAGGTGCTGGTCTAAGCTCTGAAAAAACAGTGGCTTCGGCGTCGGCCGAGGGCGGGGGAAAAGACGACATGTCGAAGACGGGCCACCTTCATTTCAAGAACTATCCTGCCGGGGTGCCGCAGTCGGTCGACGTCGAGGAATTCCGTTCGGTCACGGAAGTCTTCGAGAAGAGCATCGAAGCCTATGCCGATCGGATCGCCTACATCAACATGGGCAAGGCCATCACCTATGGCGAATTGGACCGGTTGTCGCGGCAGTTCGGCGCCTATCTGCAGAGCAGGGCGGGATTGAGGAAGGGTGATCGCGTCGCGCTGATGTTGCCCAACCTGTTGCAGTATCCGGTGGCGCTGTTCGGCGCGTTGCGCATCGGCTGCATCGTGGTGAACTGCAATCCGCTCTACAGTTCGCGCGAGTTGAAGCATCAACTGATCGATTCCGGCGCCGAGGCGATCGTCATCCTCGAGAACTTCGCCCATGTGTTGGCCGAGATCGCCGACGACACGGCGCTGAAGACGGTGTTGACGACGCAGCTCGGCGATCTCCTCGGTTTTCCCAAGGGGGCGATCGTCAATTTCGCCGTCAAGCACGTCAAGAAGTTGGTTCCGGCCTGGCACATTCCCGGCTCGGTGTCGCTCGTCTCGGCGCTCGCCGAGGGGCGTGACCTGCCCTGGAAGGCGGTTCCCACCGATCTCGGCGACATCGCCTTCCTGCAATACACCGGCGGCACCACCGGCGCGCCGAAGGGGGCGATGCTGACCCACGGCAACATCGTCGCCAATCTCCAGCAGGCCCATGCCTGGATCCGCTCGGGCGTGCTCGAGGAGGGCGAGACGATCGTCACGGCGCTGCCGCTCTACCACATCTTCGCCCTGACGGCGAACTGCCTGACCTTCATGAAGATCGGCGCGGCGAACCTCCTGATCACCAATCCGCGCGACATTCCCGGCTTCGTCAAGGAACTCTCCAAGTATCGGTTCACCACCCTGACCGGGGTCAACACGCTGTTCAACGCCCTGCTCAACAACCCGAATTTCGCCGCGCTCGACTTCTCGTCGCTGCGGCTGGTGCTCGGTGGCGGGATGGCGGTGCAGCGCCCGGTGGCGGAGCGTTGGAAGCAGGTCACCGGCACGACCCTGCTCGAGGCCTACGGCATGACCGAGACCTCGCCGGCGGTGACCATCAACCCGCTCGATCTTCCCGAGTTCAACGGCTCGATCGGCCTGCCGATCCCCAACACCGAGATCGCGCTGCGCGACGATTTCGGCAACGACGTGGCCCATGGCGAGCGCGGCGAATTGTGCGTGCGCGGGCCGCAGGTGATGAAGGGCTATTGGAATCGGCCGGCGGAGACCGCCGCAGTGATGACGCCCGACGGTTACTTACGCACCGGCGACGTCGCCATCGTCGACGACGAGGGCTTCGTCCACATCGTCGATCGCAAGAAGGACATGATCATCGTCTCGGGATTCAACGTCTATCCCAACGAGATCGAGGAGGTCCTGGTGTCCCATCCGGGGGTGCTGGAGGCGGGCGTGGTCGGGGTGCCGGACGACAGGTCGGGCGAGGCGGTCAAGGTGGTGGTGGTCAAGAAGGACCCGAATCTCACCGCCGAGGCGCTGCTCGAGTACTGCCGCAAGAACCTCACCGGCTACAAGATGCCGCGCCACGTCGAATTCCGCTCGGAACTGCCGAAGTCCACCGTCGGCAAGGTGTTGCGGCGGGCACTGCGGGACTGAGACGGGGGCCGCGGCGTGGCCGATCCGATCGGGCGGCGCGCGAACGCGAGAGCCGCGACATGGCGCGGCTCTCTTCGTCTCGGGAACGGACCTCGCGCCAGCGCCGGGGCGGACGCTCGCGCGGGGCCGGGGCGCGCCCCTATTTCGCGGTGATGGTGTAGGTCCCGTCGCCGACGAACTTGATCGAGGCGTCGATGAAGGACGCCTGGACGTCGGCGGCGAGCATCTTCACCGCGTCGTAGGCCTCGCCCGCCCGGGCGCCGGTGCCGCAGACGAAGACCACCGGCTTGTTCTTGGGCAGGCCGGCGAGCTTCTTCTCGAGCTCGTTCATCGGGATGTTGACCGCCCCCTTGATCGTGCCGGCGGCGTATTCCTTGGGATCACGAACGTCGACCAGCAGGATCGCGCCGGGATCGGCCTTCCAGGCGGCTTCGAAGGAGGCCGGCGTCACCGAGCCCTTCTCCTTGCCGGCGACCAGGGCTGCGGCCGGCGCGGGAGCCGCGGCGGCGGTGGCGGTGGCGGGGGCGGTGGCCGAGCCGTGGAGCTTCTCCCATTCCGGATAGCCCTCGGGATAGGTCACGACGTCGGTGTAGCCGAGGGCGCGCGCCTTGGCGGCCGACTTGTCGGAGAGCACGCAGTCGAGGCCGCCGCAGTAGTAGATCACCTGCGACGCCTTGTCGGCGGGCAGCTTGTCGAGGTTCTTGTCGAAGTCGGTGTCGGAAACGTTGACGGCGGTCGGGATCATGCCCTTGTCGGCGACCCGTTTCGGCCGGGCGTCGATCAGCGTGTAGGGCTGCTTCTCGGCGATCAGCTTGGCGATGTGGGCGGCGGAGACCGCCACCGGTCCGCCCTTGGCCTTCCAGTCCGGCATGCCCTCGGCATAGACCCGGATGGCGCCATAGCCGAGCTTCTCGGCCTTGCGGGCGGAATTGTGCGACAGCATGCAGTCGAGGCCGCCACAGTAGAAGATCAGCCGGGTCGCCTTGTCGGCCGGCAACCTGTCGACCAGCTTCTCGAACTGGGTGTCGGGAATGTTGATCGCGCCGGGGATGTGGCCGGGATCGTACTGGCGGGCGGCGGGGCGGGAATCGATGAGGGCGACGCCCTTCTTGGGCGGAATTTCGGCCTCGGCGCGCACCGCGGCGAAATCGGCCAGGGTCGCGTACCAGCCTTCCTTCGGCTGCAGCGCCGTCTGCGCGGCGGCGGGTGGGGTCGGCGGGAGCATCATGGTCGACAGGGTCGTGCCGACGACCAGGGCGGCGAACAGGGAGAGACGTGTGGTGTTCATCGTGCCACTCCTCGGGCGTTTCCTCAGATCACGGTGAATTTCTCGGTGCTCTCGTTCCAGCGGACGAAGAGGTACCAGAGGGCGAGAATGGCGAAGCCGATCAGCAGGGTGAGGCCCCAGCCACCGAGCATGTCGGGCAGATAGGCCTGGAAGCCGACGCCGGTGACCTCCCAGGTCTCGAGGTTGGTCTCGTCGATGGCGGTCAAGCCGACCTTCTTGAACAGGGCGGAGGCGATCGAGCCGATCCAGGCGAAGAAGAAGATCGCCACCCACAGCTTGAGATGGCCCTCGCCCATGCGCCACAGGCTGCCGGAGGCGCAACCGCCCGCGAAGATCATGCCGACGCCGAAGAAGAGACCACCGAGGAGCGAGCCCACCCAGAAGGTGGCGGGGACCGCCACATAGGGATCGATGATCTTCCTCTCGAAGAGCAGGGCGGCGAGCGGCATGCCGATGGCGATCGCCAGGATCACCGCCTTGGTCATCTCGCCTTCGGCGGTCATGAAGGGCTCGCGGAAGGCGCGGGCGAAACACAGGCGCGAGCGGTGCATGATGAAGCCGATGGCGAAGCCGGCCAGGATGACGAGGGCGCGGGAGGCGAGTTGCTTGTCGGGCGAAACCCACCAGCGCGAGGCCCAGGCGATCACCGCGACGAGAACGGCGAGGCCGATGAGCGGATAGTAGCTTTTCACTCGATCGGGGACCGCGATCGGCGCCGGCGGAACGGTGCCCCATTCGATGTGCTCGAGCGTCCACATCAACAATTTCAGGCCGAGGATCGCGCCGACGATCAGACCCGCCCACATCGCCCAGCCGGCCGGCGAGGAGTGCAGGACCGGGTTGAGAAAGCCGCCGGTGGTGCAGCCGCCGGCGAGCGACGCGCCGATGCCCATCAGAGCGCCGCCGCAGGCCGCCCAGACGTATTCGAGCTTGGGCGGCCGATTCGGCGCGAATTGGCGCGACATCAGCGCGGCGGTGAAGGAGCCGACGACGAGCAGGATGTTCATCAACGACATGCGGTGGGTCAGCATGCCGTCGAGGTCGGCCGGAATACCGAGGAGCGGCCCCAGGCCGATGAGGTTGTTCAGCCGGTCGCCCCAGTATTTCACACCGCCGAAGATGCCCCAGAACAGGCCGCCGACCATCAGCGCGATGATCACCAGGACCAGGAGGATGGCGCCGACATGGGGCGCCCAGGGTTTGACGAAGAGGCGCTCGTAGTCGACTCTCAGGCCGGACGCCAGGCCGTTGCCGGCTTCACTGCTCATGGATCTTCTCCTCCTCGAAGACGGGGCGGGAGTCGGGTTTCGTGCGCGCGCCGTCTCGCCGGTGTCGGGTCGTCGGGCCGCTCAATTGCACGAGGCGGGGCTGTCGCCGTCCTTGGCGCCCTTGTCGAGGAAGAGCGCGAGATCGGTCGCCAGATCATCCGTCGGCACCTCGGCGAACTTCTCGGCGGCCTTGTTGCCGGCCTTGATCGTGGTGCGATAGTCTTTTGAATTATATCGGGAAACCGTCTCCTTGCCGTTGTCGTGCCGATCCGCGTTCAGATAGGCGGCCCATTCGGCGCGGCTCCGGGTGGAGGGGCTGATCGAGCCGATCTGCTGCGCGGCGTGGCAGGAGGTGCAGACGCTGCGATACCAGATGCGGCCGCGTTTCCAATCGGCGTCGTAGGCCTGCGCGGCGGTGGTGGCGGCGCACAGCGCGACGACCGCGCCCGCGAGGATGTGTCCGGCAGCTCTCATCGTGGCTCTCCCCATGAGGCTCGGCCCGGAGGCCGGAGGCCTCCGACGAGAGCGGTGCACGGGATCGACCCGTTCAGCCGGCGACTCGCCAGGGGCGTCGACGGTCGGACGGCGAGGAACTCGTCTGCCGCTTCTCTTGGGCGATCGAGCAGATCTGATATTCCGAATATGCTCATATATGCGCCGACTGCCGTCCGAGCGCCCCGTGACAACTCGCCATTCGGAAACCTACGCAAAATCTGGAAATAAACCTTCCAGTCGTTTCGCGGTTTCCGGATGATATTCTTACAGCGGCTGTGGCCCTTTCGGCCGACGAGGGCGTTGCGGGATGCCTATTGACGTATTGGTCAACGTCATGTCTCAAAGGGCCGTCGCCGGCCGAGGTCGTCCGGCATCCCGCGAGGCACGAGGATGAAGACCAGCACCTTCCGGCGACTGATGAATCTGTGGCCGCCGTTCTTGTTCACCGGGATCCGCGTCACCCGCATCGCCGAGGATTGGCGCGAGGTCGAGGTCGAGATGCGGCTCGGGCGGCTCAACCGCAATTATGTCGGCACCCATTTCGGCGGGTCGCTGTTCGCCATGACCGACCCGTTCTACATGCTGATGCTGGTCCACCGCCTGGGGCGTGACTATGTCGTGTGGGACAAGGCGGCGACCATCGACTACGTCTCGCCGGGACGGGGCACGGTGCGGGCCCGTTTCCACCTCGACGACGACCGTCTCGCCGAGATCCGCGCCGCCACCGCCGAGGGCGCCAAGGCGCTGCCGGTGTTCCGCTGCGAGGTCACGAACGCCGAGGGCGGTCTGGTGGCGAGCGTCGATCGGACGCTCTACGTCCGTCGCAGACGCGCCGCCGCCTGACCCCGGCGCGGCCGGCGCGATCGGGCTCGGCGATCGGCCCTCTTGTCGCGGTGTGGGAAAGCGTGGTCCCCTGAGGGGGAATCTGCGGGCGCGATCGATCGCCCGCCGCGGGAGGCGGAGCCGGTGGGCGCGACGACGGGACGGTTCACGGTCTTGTGGCTGCAGGCGGGATCGTGCGGCGGCTGCACCATGGCGTTGCTGGAGCACGGCCGCGGCGGCCTGTTCGCCGAACTCGACGCCTTCGGCATCGATATCCTGTGGCATCCGTCCGTGTCGGAGGCGACCGGCTCGGAGGTGGTCGAGATTCTGGACGCCGTGGTCGACGGGCGCGCGCCGCTCGACGCGCTGGTGGTCGAGGGCACGGTCTTGACCGCGCCGAACGGCACCGGGCGCTTCCAGATGCTCGCCGGCACCGGACGCAGCCTGCTCGACTGGATCCGCGCGCTGGCGCCGAGAGCGCGCCACACCATCGCGGTCGGCAGTTGCGCCGCCTATGGCGGCATTCCGGTGGCGGTGCCCGATCCGGGCGAGGGCTGCGGGCTGCAGTTTTCCGGCTCCGAACGCGGTGGGGCGCTGGGCGCCGGTCATCGCGGCGCGGGTGGCCTGCCGGTGGTCAACATCGCCGGCTGCGCCCCTCACCCCGGCTGGATCGTCGAGACGCTGATCGCGCTCGCGGCGAACGACCTCACGGCGAGCGATCTCGACGTCCAGGGCCGGCCGAAGTTCTTCGCCGATCACCTCGCCCACCACGGCTGCTCGCGCAACGAGTTCTACGAGTTCAAGGCGAGCGCCGAGACCGCGTCGGATCGCGGCTGCCTGATGGAACATCTCGGCTGCAAGGCGACGCAGGCGGTCGGCGACTGCAACCAACGCACCTGGAACGGCGCGGGCTCGTGCACCGACGGCGGCTATGCCTGCATCGCCTGCACCTCGCCCGACTTCGAGCGGGCGCGGGGCTTCCTGGTGACGCCGAAGGTCGCCGGCATTCCGGTCGGCCTGCCGCTCGACATGCCGAAGGCGTGGTTCATGGCGCTCGCCGCCCTGTCGAAATCGGCGACGCCGAAGCGGGTGCGGCTCAACGCGGTGAGGGACCACGTGGTGGTGCCGCCGGGACGGGCCAAGCGCTCCGGCAACGAGGGGGGCGAGAGTTGAGCCGCATCGTCGTCGGACCGTTCAACCGGGTGGAAGGCGACCTCGAGTTGACGCTCGACGTCGAGGACGGCCGCGTCGCCTCGGCGCGGGTGACGACGCCGCTCTATCGCGGCTTCGAGCAGATCCTGGTCGGACGCCCGGTCGGCGACGCGCTGGTGATCGCGCCGCGCATCTGCGGCATCTGCTCGGTGTCGCAGTCGCTGGCGGCGGCGGCGGCGCTCGCCTCGTTCTCGGGGGTCACGGCGGCGCCGAACGGCATCGTCGCGACGGCGCTGGCGCATGCCGCCGAAAATCTCGCCGACCATCTCAGCCATTTCTACCTGTTCTTCATGCCGGACTTCGCGCGCGCCGAATATGGCGACCGGCCCTGGCACGGCGACGTCGCCGAGCGCTTCACCGCGATCAGAGGCCGGGCGAGCGGCGAGATGCTGCCGATGCGGGCGCGATTGCTCGAGGTGATGGGGGCGGTCGCCGGCAAATGGCCGCACAGCCTCGCCTTCCGCGCCGGCGGCACGACACGGGCACTGGACCTCGGCGGCAAGACGCGGCTGCGCGCCATTCTCGCCGACGTGCGCGGCTTCGCCGAGACGGTGTTGTTCGGCGGCATGCGGCTGGAGGCGGTGGCGGCGCTCGACACGATCGAGGGCCTGACGCGGGTGGCGGCCGAGGGGCGCGGCGACTTCGCCTGGTTCCTAAGGCTCGCCGACACCCTCGATCTCCATCGGCTGGGACCGGGACCGGGGACGGCGATGAGCTTCGGCGCCTATCCCGGCGTGGCCGACGACCGGCCGCTGTTCGCCGCAGGCCTCTTCGAGACGGCGAGCGCGGTGTCGTCGCGGCTCGACGTGGCGCGGATCACCGAGGACCCGAGCCGGAGCTGGATCGGCGGCGAGGCGGGTTCGCCGGCGCGCGCCGAAACCCATCCGGATGCCGATCGGGTCGACGCCTATTCCTGGGCGCGGGCGCCGCGCTATGCCGGGCGGACGGTCGAGGTCGGGGCGGTGGCGCGGCAACTGGTCGACGGCCATCCGCTGATCCGGGCGCTGGTCGCCGCCGCCGGTGGCACCTCGGTCGCCTCGCGGGTGGTGGCGCGCCTGCTCGAGGTCGCCCTGGTGATCCCGGCGATGGAGGGTTGGGTCGGGCGGATCGCGCCGGGCGAACCCTTCTGCGCGCTCGCCAGCGAACCGACCGACGGGTCGGGGATCGGCCTGGTCGAGGCGGCGCGCGGCGGCCTCGGTCATTGGATGACGGCGCGGGGCGGCCGTATCACCCGCTATCAGATCGTCGCGCCGACCACCTGGAACTTCAGCCCACGCGACGGCGCCGGCGTGCCCGGTCCCTTGGAACGGGCGCTGGAGGGGACGGCTCTCGGCGATCTCGGCGCGCGCGCGGCCTCCCTCCAGCACGTGGTGCGGTCCTTCGACCCTTGCATGGTGTGCACCGCGCACTGAGCCCGACCGGGTTCGAAGCGGTCGAACGCCGGCTGTAAACCGGCTTTCCGACGCTGGTCGTCGCCCTGACAGGCTGGCGCGAGGCAGGCTGCGAGCCATTCCCAACTCGATCGGATCGGCTGCGACAAAACGGCGGAATCCGTGGATTTCCGGAAGACGAAGAGCCGCAGGCCGAGTTGGCCCGGAGCTTGCTTTCCTACCCTCACGACGTTTGCCTCACCGCAGGGACCTGCCGGGCGGAGGCGGACGGACGCAGGCAAAAGCGCCATGGGGGAGGCTCGAGATGAGTACCGGCCAGGAAACGTTCTATGAGGTGATCCGTCGTCAGGGGATCACGCGCCGCAGCTTCACCAAGTTCTGTTCGTTGACGGCGGCGAGCCTGGGGCTCGGGTCGACGGCGGCCTCCGAGATGGCGCACGCGCTGGAGACCAAGCCGCGCATTCCGGTGATCTGGATGCACGGGCTCGAATGCACCTGCTGCTCGGAGAGCTTCATCCGCTCGGCCCATCCGCTGGTCAAGGACGTCGTCCTGTCGATGATCTCGCTCGACTACGACGACACGATCATGGCGGCGGCCGGCCACCAGGCCGAGGCGATCCTCGAGGAGACGCGGGCCAAGTACAAGGGCCAGTACATCCTCGCCGTCGAGGGCAATCCGCCCTTGAACGAAGGCGGCATGTTCTGCATCGACGGCGGTCGCCCCTTCGTCGAGAAGCTGAAGGAGATGGCCGAGGACGCCATGGCGATCATCGCCTGGGGCGCCTGCGCCTCGTGGGGTTGCGTCCAGGCGGCCAAGCCCAATCCGACCCAGGCGACGCCGATCGACAAGGTGATCAAGAACAAGCCGATCATCAAGGTGCCGGGCTGCCCGCCGATCGCGGAAGTCATGACCGGTGTCGTCACCTTCGTGACGACCTTCGGGCGCCTGCCCGAGCTCGACCGGCAGGGCCGGCCGAAGATGTTCTATTCGCAGCGCATCCACGACAAGTGCTACCGCCGGCCGCATTTCGACGCCGGCCAGTTCGTCGAGGAGTGGGACGACGACGGCGCGAAGAAGGGCTACTGCCTCTACAAGATGGGGTGCAAGGGTCCGACCACCTACAACGCCTGTTCCACCGTGCGCTGGAACGGCGGCGTCTCCTTCCCGATCCAGTCCGGTCACGGCTGCATCGGCTGCTCGGAAGACAATTTCTGGGACAAGGGCTCGTTCTACGACCGGCTCACCAACATCCAACAGTTCGGCATCGAGGCCAACGCCGACACGGTCGGCGCGACGGCGGCCGGCGTGGTCGTGGCGGGCGTCGCGGCGCACGCGGCGGTGACGGCGGTCAAGCGCGTGATCAAGAAGCCGGAAAACGTCGACTGATCCGGATCGCTCCTCGCAACGAACTCGAATTCAGGGAAACGCCGTCATGGGCATCCAGACACCGAACGGTTTCAATCTCGACAATTCCGGCAAGCGCATCGTCGTCGATCCGGTGACCCGCATCGAGGGTCACATGCGCGTCGAGGTGAACGTCGACAGCAACAACGTCATCCGCAACGCCGTCTCCACCGGGACCATGTGGCGCGGCATCGAGGTGATCCTCAAGGGCCGCGATCCGCGCGACGCCTGGGCCTTCACCGAGCGGATCTGTGGGGTGTGCACCGGCACCCACGCGCTCACCTCGGTGCGCGCGGTGGAGAACGCCCTCGACATCAAGATCCCGGAGAACGCCAACTCCATCCGCAACATCATGCAGCTGTGCCTGCAGGTGCACGATCATCTCGTGCACTTCTATCACCTGCATGCGCTCGACTGGGTCGACGTGGTCTCGGCGCTCTCCGCCGATCCCAAGGCGACCTCGGCGCTGGCCCAGTCGATCTCCAATTGGCCGCTGTCGTCGCCCGGTTACTTCAAGGATCTGCAGACGCGGCTGAAGAAGTTCGTCGAGTCCGGACAGCTCGGCCCCTTCAAGAACGGCTATTGGGGCCATCCGGCCTATAAGCTTCCGCCGGAAGCCAACCTGATGGCGGTCGCCCATTATCTGGAGGCGCTCGACTTTCAGAAGGAGATCGTCAAGGTCCACACCATCTACGGCGGCAAGAACCCACATCCGAACTGGCTGGTCGGTGGCGTGCCCTGCGCCATCAACGTCGACGGCGTCGGCGCGGTCGGCGCCATCAACATGGAACGGCTCAACCTCGTCTCGTCGATCATCGATCGCTGCATCGAGTTCACCGAGCAGGTCTACCTGCCCGATGTCCAGGCGATCGGCTCGTTCTACAAGGATTGGCTCTACGGCGGCGGCCTGTCGGGCACCTCGGTGATGAGCTATGGCGATATTCCCGAGCACGCCAACGACCATTCGCCGTCGTCGCTGAAGCTACCGCACGGCGTCATCCTCAACGGCAACCTCGGGGAAGTGATGCCGGTCGACCTGAAGGATCCGAGCCAGGTCCAGGAGTTCGTCACCCACTCCTGGTACAAGTACCCGGACGAGACCAAGGGTCTGCATCCGTGGGACGGCGTCACCGAGCCGAACTACGTGCTGGGGCCGAAGGCCAAGGGCACCAAGACCAACATCGAGGCGCTCGACGAGGAGGCGAAGTACTCCTGGATCAAGTCGCCGCGTTGGAAGGGCAACGCCGTCGAGGTGGGCCCGCTCGCCCGCTACATCGTCGGTTACGCCCAGGGCAAGGCCGAGTTCAAGGACCCGACCGACAAGCTGCTCAAGGACCTCGGTCTGCCGATCACGGCGCTGTTCTCAACCCTCGGTCGCACCGCGGCGCGCGCGCTCGAGTGCCAGTGGGCGGCGCGGCAGATGCGCTACTTCCAGGACAAGCTGATGGCCAACATCAAGGCCGGCGACTCGTCCACCGCCAACACCGAGAAGTGGAAGCCGGAGACCTGGCCGAAGGAGGTCAAGGGCGTCGGCTTCACCGAGGCGCCGCGCGGCGCGCTCGCCCACTGGATCAAGATCAAGGACGGCAAGATCGACAACTATCAGTGCGTCGTGCCGACCACCTGGAACGGGTCGCCGCGTGACCCGAAAGGCAACATCGGCGCCTTCGAAGCCTCGCTGATGGACACGCCGATGGCGGATCCGATCCAGCCCTTGGAAATCCTGCGGACCATCCATTCCTTCGACCCGTGCCTGGCGTGCTCGACCCACGTCATGTCGCCGGACGGCCAGGAGATGGCCAAGGTCACGGTTCGCTGATCCTCGAGCAAAACGCGATCGGCGGTTCGCCGCCGGTCGCCGGACAGTCTCGTCGAGAAGAACAGCGGCGGCCGCGCGTGTCGGGTGATGCCGGAGCGCCGGCCCCAGGGAGGGGATCATGAACCAGACCGTCGAATTGCAGGGCGCGTTGGACGCCCACGGCGAACGGGCCGAGGCCCGGCAGACCATCTATGTCTATGAGGCCCCGGTGCGTCTGTGGCACTGGGTCAATGCCTTCGCCATCGTGACGCTCTGCGTCTCGGGCTACTTCATCGGCTCGCCGCTGCCCTCGGTGTCGGGCGAAGCCTCGCAGCACTTCCTCATGGGCTACATCCGCTTCACCCACTTCGCCGCCGGCCAGATCCTGGCGGTGGCCTTCCTGATGCGGATCTACTGGGCCTTCGTCGGCAACCCCTACTCGCGGCAGGTGTTCTATCTGCCCTTCTGGGACAAGACCTGGCTCTGGGGGGTGTGGTTCGAACTCAAGTGGTATCTCTTCCTCACCAAGGATCCGAAGAAATACATTGGCCACAACCCGCTCGGGCACGTGGCGATGTTCTCCTTCATGGTCTTCCTGGTGTTCATGATCTGCTCGGGCTTCGCGCTCTATTCCGAGGGCGAGGGGATCGACAGCTGGCAGCACGCGGTGTTCGGGTGGATGTTCGACATCTTCCCCAACAGCCAGGACATCCACACCTGGCATCACCTCGGCATGTGGGCGATCGTGGTGTTCGCCATCGTCCACATCTACGCGGCGGTGCGCGAGGACATCATGAGCCGCCAGAGCATGATCTCGTCGATCATCTCCGGCGAACGCGTCTTCCGCGACGACTTCCGGGATTGAGCCGATGGCGAACCGCGATCGCACGAACGACGGGGGGGAGGGCGCGACCCTCCCTCGCACCCTGGTGCTCGGCATCGGCAACATCCTGTGGGCCGACGAGGGCTTCGGGGTCCGGGTGGTGGAGGAGTTCCACCGCCGCTATCGGGTCCCCGACCACGTCACCATCCTCGACGGCGGCACCCAGGGGCTCTACCTCGTCAACTTCCTGCAGGAGCACGACCGGCTGCTGGTCTTCGACGCCATCGACTACGGGCTCGAGCCGGGCACGATGAAGATCGTGCGCGACGACGAGGTGCCGAAGTTCACCGGCGCCAAGAAGATGAGCCTACATCAGACCGGCTTCCAGGAAGTGTTGTCGGCGGCCGACCTGCTCGGCGCCTATCCCGAGACGCTGGCGCTCGTCGGCTGTCAGCCGCTCGACCTCGAGGATTGGGGCGGGCCGCTCACCGAACCGGTGCGCGCCTCGATCGACCCGGCACTCTCGGCGGCGTTGGCGATCCTCGCCGAGTGGGGTATCACGGTCGAGAGGCGCCACGGCGAGGTCGTCGGCGAGGACCGGCTGCTCGGAAACGACATCGACTTCGCCGCCTACGAGCGTCGGGTCGAGACCTGAGGCGCTCGGGCCTCGCGGAATTTTCTTCGGCCGACCCGTTCGGGGGCGGACGAAACGAGCGTTCGAACGCCGGCTCGCGGGGGATCACCCCTCGCGCGCCGGCTTCGTCGCGGAAGGAGGCGTCCGCCATGTGTCTCGGCATTCCGATGGTGATCCGCGAGGGCGACGACATGACGGCGCTGGTCGAGCGCCGCGACGAGACGCGGCGGGTGTCGATGATGCTGGTCGGCGAACAGCCGGTGGGGACGATCGTCCTCGTCCACATCGATACCGCCGTGCGCGTCCTCGACGCGGCGGAAGCCAAGCTGATCGACGACGGTCTCGACGGCGTCGCGGCGGCGATGGAAGGCCGCGCCTTCGAGCATCTCTTCGCCGATCTGGTCGACCGCGAACCGCAATTGCCGGATTTCCTGTTGAAGGACCGGGGCTGAGCGACGCGCCGCGTCGCCGCCTTCCTCCGAATCCGCCGCGTCGTCTCGGATGCGCCGGCCGCGTCGTCGCGCCTCGGGCCGACGACAACCGATGGGGCGGCGATCTCGTACTTTCGACCCCATCATGGAAAAGTGATTTCCATCCATTGGAAGTGGGGTGATCATATCTCGGTCCCCTCATCCATCCTCCACCGGGCGGGGAGGCCGGAATCGCTCGTCATTCGCTTTCCACCGGCTGGAATCCGATTTGGCATGACCGTTGCGAGGTTACGGGGAAATACGAGGGAGGACCCATGACTTCGCCATTGATCGACGCGCTCGCCGCGCAACATGGATTACCGACGGTCGACGAGACCACCATCGACGCCTTTCTGGCGCAGGCCCCCGGCGAGGCCGAGCACTGTCTCCTGTTCTTCACCGGGGATCCGGCGACGCGGGCCGAGACGCTCGACGTCGCGGTGGTGATGCCGGAGCTTCTCGCCACCTTCCAGCGGCGCCTGCGCGGCGCCGTGGTGGCGCGCTCGGCGGAGGCCGTGCTCGCGGCGCGGTTTCGCGTCGCCATTCATCCGAGCCTGGTGGTGACCCGCCGGGCCGACCCGATCGCGGTGATGCCGAAGATCCGCGACTGGTCGGACTACATGGCGAAGATCGTCGCGGCGCTGGCGCCCGACGCGCCGATCCTCGCGGAGGAGGCGCGGCCGCGCACCGAATTCACCCATACGACGCGCCATGGCGTCCAGCCGACGCAGCAGGGAGAGTGACCATGAAGGCGGGATTCTGGGTCGCCCCCGAGGGCGCCGACGACAAGGTGGCGATCGTGCCGATCGGCATCGACGAGACGGCCTCCGGCTTCGCCGGCCGGTCGGGGCTGACGGGGGCGGGGACGATCTCCTTCCTCGCCACCTCGAGCGCGGCGCAACTGATCGAGCGCTGCCCCAAGGTCGCGGCCCTGTTGCCGCAGTTGGTCGAGGCGCTGGAGACCCAAGAGGACGACCGGCCCGGCCGGCTGTTCGATCTCTCCGGCTACGAGCCCGACGAATTGACGCTGATCGGCCAGGTGCTCGGCGAGGGCGAGGTCTCGGCCACCGTGGCGCTCGCCGACGGGGTGATCGCCCAGGTGCAGGAATCGGTGATGGCGGGCCTGTGGCGGGTACGCTTCACCGACGCCGAGGGACGACTCGTCGCCGATTACGCCGAGGTCGCGGCGATCCCGGCGGCGGTGGAGCGCGCGAGCCGGATGACGCGGGTGCTCGAGGAGATCACCATGCCGCCGGCGGGCGCCATGAACGTCATGCCGCTGCTCACCGAGATCCGCGACCGGGCGCTGGCGCATGTGACGGGGGCGCCGTCGCACACCATCACCTTCTCGCTGTTTCCGATGTCGGAAGACGACATGGGCTTCCTCCAGGAGACGCTCGGGCCGGGCCCGATCCAGCTCCTCTCGCGCGGCTACGGCACCTGCCGGATCGTCTCGACGGGGGTGCGCAACGTCTGGTCCGTCCAGTTCTTCAACGCCATGGACACGATCGTCCTCGACACGTTGGAGATCGGCGACGTGCCGGTGACGGCGCGGGCGGCGGTCGAGGACTTCCGCGATTCGGCGGAGCGGCTGGCCGAGATCGAGGAGGCCTATTTCCGATGAGCTCCTTCGAGAACTTCGGCGATCAGAGCCACGTGTCGGCGACCTCGCGGATGGAATGCGGGATCTGCTGGCACGTCTATGATCCGGCGGAGGGCGACGAGGTCTGGCAGGTGGCGGCGGGAACCCCCTTCCGCGATCTGCCGGAGGGGTGGCATTGTCCCAACTGCGACGCGCCACCCAACAAGTTCATGGCGCTCGAGGCGGAAGGATCGGGCGATGGCGCCTGACGATCTCACCCGGGCGGCGGCGCGCCGGGCGGCGGCGGTGGCGATCGGCGCCGATCTGGCGCGGCGTTATGGCGAGATCGCCGAGCGCTCGATGCGCGATCTGCCGGTCTACAATCCGGCGCTTCGGGTCGAGGTCGTCGGTTTCCACGACGACGGCGCCCGGGTGATCGGCATCGTGGTGACGCCGTGGTTCATGAACGTGGTGGTCGCCGCCTCGCCGCTCGGACCGGCCCCGGTGGCGCTGCCGATGGGGGCGACGGTGACCCACGAGCTGGCGAGCGGGGCCTATGACTTCGTCGTCGGCGATTTCGGCGATTTCGGCCGGCTCGACAGCCTGTCGTTGTTCTCGCCGATGTTCGCCTTCGACGATCCCGAAGTAGTGCTCGCCACCGCCGAGGCGGCGATGGCGGAATTGACGCGGGCGCCGGAGCCGGAGACGGTGGAGGCGCCGACGCCGAAGGCACTCGATCGGCGGGCGCTGCTCTTCGGTCGGCGCGCCGGCGGCGAGGAGGCGGCGGCACGATGACCTCCGCCGGCACGGGGTTCGGCCCCGGAAAGATCACCCTGACGGTGGTCGTCGGACGCGGCGACGACGACGGTCTCGGTCGGGTCGAGGCGGTGCGGGTCGGGTCGAGCCGTCCGGTCGGGTTCTCCTCGACCTTGTTCGTCGGCCGGCCGGCGGACGAGGTTCCGGCTCTGGTCGGGCGCCTGCACGCGCTGTGCGGCCTCAGCCACGCGACGGCGAGCGCCATGGCGATCGCGGCGGCGCGCGGCGAGGATGCCGACCGGGTGATGGCCGAGCGCTTCGACGGGCTCGCCGCCGAACGGCTCGGCGAGCATCTTCGCTCGATCTTCATGGGGCCGACCGGTGGGTCGGCTGGCTTCATGGGGCCGACCGGTGGGTCGGCTGGCTTCATGGGGCCGACCGGTGGGTCGGCGGGTTTCATGGGGCCGACCGGTGGGTCGGCGGGTTTCATGGGGCCGGGCGGGCTCGAGGGCTCGGCGGGAGACGGGTTGCGCGAGACGCTTGCCGATCTTCGCGGCGTGCTCGCCTCGGCGCGGGGACTGATGGCAGCGCCGGGCGGTCCGGCCGGCGCGGCGGCGCGTGGCGCGGCGATCGACGAGGTGCGGCGCGGCACGGCGCGGCTCGGCCTGAGGCTCGGGGCCGAGGGGCGTCTCGATCTGGCGCCGGGCTCGTGGGCGGCAACCGTGGTGGCCGCCTGCGCCGAGGGCGATACCTATCTCGAGGCCGATCCTCTGCGCGCCGAGGACGACGTGGCGGTGGTCTCGGCGCTCGCCGCCGATCCGATCGGCTTCTCGGCCGCGCCGCGCCTCGGCGATCGGCGGCCGGAAACCGGGCCCTTCGCCCGGTCGACGGCGCGGGCCGGACGTGGTTCCTGCGACGGCCGCGCCCGGCTCGAGGCGCGTTTCGCCGAGATCGCCGGGGCGGCGGCGTCCCTGGGCGGTGGGTCGGGAGAGGCGGCACGCTGGGCCGGTGCCGGGTTGATCGAACCGCGTACGGGTTATGCCGCCGTGGAAAGCCCGCGCGGTCGGCTCCATCATCTGGTGGGTGTCGACGCCGCCGGACGGGTGGCATCTCATGCCATCCTGGCGCCGACCGAGTGGAATTTCGGACCGCGTGGCCCGCTGGTGGCGACGCTGATGGCCAATCGACTGCCGCCCGATCGGCGAGGGGCGGCGCAGGTCGAACGAATCGCCGCCGCCTTCGACCCTTGCGTCGGTTTCGCGGTCGAGGTGGAGGAGCGAGCGCATGCATGAAATGTCGCTCATGGAGAGCGTGCTCGAGATCGTCGAGGACGAGGCCCGCAAGGCCGGGGCGACGACGGTCAGACTGGTCCGTCTCGACATCGGCGAACTCAGCCACGTCGAGCCGGAGGCGATGCGCTTCTGCTTCGAGGCGGTGGTGGCGGGAACGGTGGCGGCCGGCGCGGTGTTGGAGATCGTCCGGGTGCCGGGTCAGGGCTGGTGTATCGACTGTAGCGAGACGGTGGCGCTCTCGGAGCGTTTCGGGGCCTGTCCCAAGTGCGGCGGCCACAAGGTTCAGATGACGGCGGGCGACGACATGCGCGTCGCCGAGTTGGAGGTGGAGTGATGTGCACGGTGTGCGGCTGCGGCCAGGCGTCGGTCGAGGGCAAGAAGGTCGGCGAGCACGGCCATTCCCATGATCACGAGCATGAGCACGAGCATGGTCATTCCCACGACCATGACCATGACCACGATCACGGGCACGATCACGGGCACGATCACGGACACGATCACGGACACGATCATGTCCACGACGCGGACCATGCCCACGATCACGGGCCGGGGGTGGTCCACCACCATTCCCACGATCACGACCACGGCGACGGTCACGTCCACAGCCATGATCACGATCACGGCCACGACCATGGCCACGACCATGGCCATGACCATGCCCACGGGCACAGCCATGCCCACGGCCACGATCATGAGCACGAGCACGAGCACGATCCTTCCCATGATCACGTGGTGCGCGCCGGCGGGGCGATCGACTATGGCGCCGGCATCGCCGGGGTGCATGTCCCGGGGCTCGCCCAAGAGCGCATCGTCAAGATCGAGCGCGACATTCTCGGCAAGAACGCCTCGCTGGCGCGGGCCAACCGGCGTCGGCTGGCGGAAAAGGGCGTCTTCGCGCTGAACCTCGTCTCCTCGCCCGGCTCGGGCAAGACGACACTTCTCGTCAAGGCGATCACCGACCTCAAGGAACGTCACACGATCGCGGTGGTCGAGGGTGACCAACAGACCTCGAACGACGCCGAGCGCATCCGCGCCACCGGGGTCACCGCGATCCAAGTCAACACCGGCAAGGGCTGCCACCTCGACGCCTCGATGGTCGAGCACGCCCTCGACGATCTCGACCTGCCGCGGAACGCCATCCTGTTCATCGAGAACGTCGGCAATCTCGTCTGCCCGGCGGCCTTCGATCTCGGCGAGGCCCACAAGGTGGTGGTGCTGTCGGTGACCGAGGGCGAGGACAAGCCGCTCAAATATCCCGACATGTTCGCCGCCGCCGACCTGATGCTGCTCAACAAGTCGGATCTGTTGCCGCACCTCGACTTCGACGTGGACCTCTGCATCGCCAATGCGCTGAAGGTCAATCCGCGCCTCCAGGTGATGACGGTGTCGGCGCGTTCGGGCGAGGGACTGGGTGTCTTCTACGCCTGGGTCGAGGCCCGCGCCGCGCTCGCGGCGCGTAGCCCCAACTGAGGAGAGGAACCGCCCGCATGACCTTCGAGCCCGCCGGCGATGGCTTCGCGCGTGCTCTCCCGGCGACGGGAGAGGCGACGCGGCTGCGCATTCGCCTGCGCGGCGCGGTGCAGGGGGTGGGCATGCGGCCCTTCGTCCACGGGTTGGCGGCGCGCCATCGGCTCTCCGGCTTCGTCCTCAACGACGGCGACGGCGTGGTGATCGAGGCGGAGGGGGTCGACGTCGCCGCCTTCGCCGCGGCGCTCACCGCCGAGAAGCCGCCGCTGGCGGCGATCGACGGCCTCGTCGCCGAGAAGATCGCGGTGACCGGCGAGACCGGCTTCCGCATCGTCGAGAGCGTCGCGTCGAAGGCGCGCACCCGGGTGCCGGCCGACGCCGCCACCTGCGAGGCCTGCCTCGACGATCTCTTCGACCCCGCGAGCCGCTTTTTCCGCTACCCCTTCGTCAACTGCACCCATTGCGGGCCGCGCTACACCATCACGGCGCGTCTGCCCTACGACCGGCCGCAGACGGCGATGGCCGGCTTCCCGATGTGCGAGGCCTGCGCGACGGACTACCGCGACCCGAGCAATCGCCGCTTCCACGCCGAGCCGATCGCCTGTCCGGTGTGTGGGCCGAGATTGGCGGTGAGCTATCGAGGTGCGGGCCTCGCGACGCGGCAGGCCCTCCCGGTTCGTGGGGATGATCTCCCCAGCGTCCCCTCCCCCCTCGAGGGGGAGGGACAGAGAGGGGGGGCTGTGGCGCTTCCGCTTGCTCCGAAGCACGACATGGACGCCGCGCCCCCCCTCTCTGTCTCTCCCCCTCGAGGGGGGAGAGGACCGGATGAGAGCACCCTCGCCACTCGATCGGCGGATCGTGGGGAGGGGTCGGATTCCGCAATCTCGGACACCCCCGACCCGATCGCCGAGATCGTCGCCGCCGTGCGCGCCGGGAAAATCGTCGCGGTCAAGGGGATCGGCGGGTTTCATCTGGTCTGCGACGCTCGCGACGAGACCGCCGTCACGGAACTTCGCCGGCGTAAGATCCGCGACGCCAAGCCCTTCGCCGTGATGGTGGCCAATGCCGCCTCGCTCGACGGGCTGGCGGTGGCCGGCGAGGTCGAGCGGCAGTTGTTCCTTTCCCCCGCCGCGCCGATCGTGGTGATGGACGCGGTTCCCGGGGCTCTGGCCTTCGGTATCGCGCCCGGCCTCGGGCGGATCGGCGTCATGCGCGCCTATGCGCCGCTGCATCACCTGATCTTCTGGGAAGCGGCGGGGCGGCCGACGGCGGCGGGATGGCGCGAGGCGGCGAACGACCTGGTGCTGGTCGCGACCTCGGCCAATCCCGGCGGCGAGCCGCTGGTGATCGACGACGAGGACGCGATCCGCCGGCTCGGCTCGATCGCCGATCTGATCGTCGGCCACGATCGGCCGATCGTCATCCGCGCCGACGACAGCGTCGCCCAGGTGATCGCCGGCCGACCGAGCCTGATCCGCCGGGCGCGCGGCCATGTGCCGGAGCCGATCGACCTCGGGTCCGATGGGCCGGTGGTGCTGGCGACCGGCGCCCATCTGAAGGCCACCGTGACGGTGACGCGCGGCCGCGAGGCCTTCGTGTCGCAACACGTCGGCGATCTCGACACGGTCGAGACGGTCCGGTTCTACCGCGAGACGGCGGCCCATCTCCTGAGCCTCCTCGACGTCACGCCCGACATCGTCGCCTGCGATCTCCACCCCGACTTCCGCTCGTCGCGCTTCGCCCTCGAGTTCGACGCGGCCGTGCTTCCGATTCAGCATCATGCCGCCCATGTCGCGGCGATCGCCGCCGAGCACGGGGTCGACGGGCCGATCCTCGGCCTGGCGCTCGACGGCATCGGCCATGGCACCGACGGCGGGCCTTGGGGCGGCGAGATGATCCGCGTCTCCGGCGCCTCGTGGGAACGGCTCGGCCATCTCTCGCCGCTGGCGCTGCCCGGCGGAGACAAGGCGGCGCGGGAACCGTGGCGGATGGCGGTGGCGGCGCTCCACGCGCTGGGCGAGGCCGAGCGCGCCCGCGAGATCTTCGCCGATCAGTCGATGGTGGCGGCCGTCGTCGCCCGATTGCAGAGCGGTCGCGAAGCCACCACCACCTCGATGGGTCGGCTGTTCGATGCCGCCGCCGGGCTCTTGGGATTGCGCCGGACGCAGGATCACGAAGGTCAGGCGGCTATGGAGCTGGAGGCGCTGGTGCGCGCGCCCGTGCGTGGCGCCGGGCTCTTCCACATCGCCGGTGGCATCCTCGACTTCCGCCCGCTCCTCGCCGAGATCGCCCGTCCGGGATGCGGTGCCCGCGCCGGCGCCGAACTGTTCCACGGAACGCTGATCGACGGGCTTTCGGCCTGGGTCGGCGTCCAAGCCGCGCCGGGCGATCGGATCGCGCTGGGCGGCGGCTGCCTGATGAACCGGGTGTTGGCCGAAGGCCTGGTCGAGACACTGACGGCGCGCGGCCTCACGCCCCTGCTCGCGAGCCGCGTTCCCGCCAACGACGGCGGCCTGTCGCTCGGTCAGGCGGCGCTCGCCCGCGCCCATGTCGCCGCCCATCCACAATCGATCGAAACCAAGAAGACCCCTGAAGAGGAGACGACCCCATGTGCCTCGCCATACCCGCACTGGTGAGCGAACTGCTCCCCGACGACATGGCCAAGGTCAGCCTCGACGGGGTGACCAAGGTGATTTCCCTCGCCATGGTCGAGGGGGTGAAGCCCGGCGACTACGTCATCATCCACGTCGGCTACGCGCTGTCGAAGATCGATGCCGAGGAGGCGGAGAAGACATTGGCGCTGCTGGCGGAAGCCGGGGCTCTGGCGGGGGCGGCCGAATGAAGTACGTCGACGAATATCGCGACGGCAAGCTCGCCCGCGCCATCGCCGAGACCATCCGCGCCGAGGCCGATCCGGCCAGGACCTACCATTTCATGGAGTTCTGCGGCGGCCATACCCACGCGATCTCGCGCTACGGGCTCGAGGATCTCTTACCGGCGAACGTCCGGTTGATCCACGGGCCGGGATGTCCGGTCTGCGTGCTGCCGATCGGACGTATCGACGAGGCGATCGAGCTGGCGAAGAACCCCGCGGTGACGCTGCTGACCTACGCCGACCTGATGCGGGTGCCGGGCTCCAAGGGCCAGAGCCTGATCAAGGCCAAGGCGGCCGGGTCCGACATCCGGATGATCTATTCGACGCTCGACGCGCTGCGCATCGCCGAGGCCGAGCCCGACCGCGAGGTGGTGTTCTTCGCCATCGGCTTCGAGACGACGACGCCACCGACGGCGGTGGCGATCAAGGCGGCGGAGAAGAAGGGGCTGACCAACTTCTCGATCTTCTGCAACCACGTGCTGACGCCCTCGGCGATCCGGGCGATCCTCGAGGCGCCGCAAACCGGCAAGCTGCCGCCGGTGAAGATCCAGGGCTTCATCGGCCCGGCCCACGTCTCGGTGGTGATCGGCTCCAGGCCCTACGAGACCTTCGTCACCGAATTCGACCAGCGCATCGTCGTCTCCGGCTTCGAGCCGCTCGACGTCATGCAATCGGTGCTGATGTTGGTGCGTCAGGTCAACGAGGGGCGCCATGCGGTGGAAAACCAGTACATCCGCGCGGTGACGCCCGAGGGCAATCTCGCCGCCCAGAAGCTCTGCGACGAGGTCTTCTCGCTGCGCGACCGCTTCGAGTGGCGCGGTCTCGGCTACATCGAGAATTCGGCGTTGCAGCTGCGCGACGAATACGCCCGCTTCGACGCCGAGAAACGCTTCGCGGTCGCGCGCATCCACGCCTCCGACAATCCGGCGTGCGAATGCGGGGTGATCCTCACCGGCGCCAAGCAGCCGGCGGATTGCAGGCTGTTCGGCACGGTGTGCACGCCGGAGACGCCGATGGGCTCGTGCATGGTGTCGTCGGAAGGGGCGTGCGCGGCGCATTGGACCTACGGCCGCTTCCGCGACAAGGCGAGGAAGCAGGACGATCGGAGGATCGCGTCGTGAACGCCATCGACGAACCGCGCGTGCGCCACCGCAAGATGGATCTGAAGACCGGCCGCGTCGACCTCTCGCACGGGTCGGGCGGCCGCGCCATGGCGCAGCTGATCGGCGAGATCTTCCACGAGGCCTTCGCCAACGAGTATCTGGCGCAGGGCAACGACCAGGCGACCTTCGCCGCGCCGGCGCCGAGCGGCGGCCGCATGGTGATGACCACCGACGGCTACGTCGTCTCGCCGCTGTTCTTCCCCGGCGGCGACATCGGCTCGCTCGCCGTCCACGGCACCGTCAACGACGTCGCCATGGGCGGGGCGCGACCGGTGGCGCTGTCGGCGAGCTTCATCATCGAGGAGGGCTTCCCGCTGGCGGACTTGAAGCGCATCGCCGATTCGATGGGCCGGGCGGCGCGCGAGGCCGGCGTGCCGATCGTCACCGGCGACACCAAGGTGGTGGAGCGCGGCAAGGCCGACGGCGTCTTCATCTCGACCGCCGGCATCGGCGTCGTCGCCGAGGGCCTCGTCCTCGGCGGCCATCTGGCGCGGCCCGGCGACAAGGTGATCGTCTCCGGCTCGATCGGCGACCACGGCGTCGCCATCATGTCGAGCCGCGAGAACCTCACCTTCGACACCGCCATCCTCTCCGACTCGGCGGCGCTGCACGGGCTGACGGCGGCGATGATCGCGGCGGGTGGGGCGTCGCTGCGCCTGATGCGCGATCCGACCCGCGGCGGCTTGGCGGCCACTCTCAACGAGGTGGCGAACCAGTCGAGGGTCGGCATCCGCATCGAGGAGGACGCCGTGCCGATCAAGGCGCAGGTGGTGGCGGCCTGCGAGTTCCTCGGGCTCGATCCGCTCAACGTCGCCAACGAGGGCAAGCTGATCGCGGTCGTCGATCCGGCCGGGGCGCAAGCCATCCTCGCGGCGATGCGGGCCCATCCGCTGGGGGTCGACGCGGCGATCATCGGCGAGGTGATCGAGGACGATCAGTTCTTCGTGCAGATGACCACCGCCTTCGGCGGCGGCCGTATCGTCGACTGGCTGAGCGGCGAACAGCTGCCGCGCATCTGTTGAGGCGGAGACATGCCCCATGACTCGCTGCGCGACCTCCGCGCCCACGGACGAGAGAGCCCGATGACCGGCTCCGGCGGCGCCACCGTCCTCGTCATCGACGACGAGATCCGCTCGCTCGAGGCCATCCGCCGGGTCTTGGCGGAAGAATTCGAGGTGATCTCGGTGCGTGGCGCGATCGAGGCCGAGGAGGTGCTCGCCGGCGAGATGGTGCAGGTGATCCTCTGCGACCAGCGCATGCCGGGCGAGAACGGCGTCGACTTCCTGAAGCGGGTCCGCGACCTGTGGCCGGATCCGGTGCGGATGATCATCTCCGGCTACACCGATTCCGAGGACATCATCGCCGGCGTCAACGAGGCCGGCATCTATCACTACATCACCAAGCCGTGGCACCCGGAGAAGCTGATCGCCTCGGTGCGCGAGGCCGCCCATCTCTACAGGCTGCAGCGCGAGACCGGGGCGGCGAGCGTCGAGACCAAGCCGAGCCAGATCCGGCTGACCAAGGCGGTCACCGACAAGCGGCGGGCGGAACGGCGGTTCTGGGAATTCGACCGCATCGTCCACGAACCGACGAGCCCGGTCGCCGACGTGCTGGCGCTCGGCCGGCGGGCGACCGAATACGACATTTCGGTGCTGATCACCGGCGCCTCGGGGACCGGCAAGGAACTGCTCGCCCGCGCCATCCATCACGGATCGGGCCGCGCCGACCAGGCCTTCGTCGTCGAGAACTGCGGGGCGCTGCCCGACGAGTTGCTGGAGAGCGAGCTCTTCGGTTGCAAGAAGGGCGCCTTCACCGGGGCCTATCAGGATCGCATCGGCCTCTTCGAGGTGGCCGACGGCGGCACCATCTTCCTCGACGAGATCGGCGAGACCTCGCCGGCTTTCCAGGTCAAGCTGCTGCGCGTCCTCCAGGAGGGCGAGATCCGGCCGCTCGGGGCGCAGCGCACCCGCAAGGTCGACGTCCGGGTGATCTCGGCGACCAACCGCGATCTGCTCTCCGACGTCGACGCCGGGCGGTTCCGCCGCGATCTCTACTATCGCCTCGCCGCCTTCCCGATCCATCTGCCGCCGCTCGCCGACCGGCCGATGGACATTCCGCCGATCGCCGCCCGCATCCTCGACGGGGTCAATCAGTCGTTCCACCGCGCCGTGCCGGGCTTCGCCGGCGAGACCATGGCGGCGCTCTGCGGCTACGAGTGGCCGGGCAACGTGCGCGAGCTCTACAACGAGATCCAGCGCATGGTGGCCCTGTCCGATCACGACCGGCCGCTCGAGCCGCGGCTCCTGTCGCCGCGGATCCAGGCGCCGGAGGCGACGGTGGCGAAGCCGTGGAGCGGCGGCGGGCGGCTGCCGCTGAAGGACCGGGTGGAAGCCCTCGAGAAGGAGGCGCTCGCCGAGACGCTCGATCGGCTCGGCGGCAACATCAGCCGCGCGGCGGCCGAACTCGGCCTGTCGCGGGTGGGCTTGCGCGCCAAGATCCAACGCTATGACCTGAAGCGGGACCTCGAGGATGACGACTGAGGCCGACCTACGCCGCCCCGCCAACCTCCTCGCCCATGTGATGCATGGCGAGGAGCCGACGCTCGACGGCGAAGGCGAGGCGATGTGGATCGACGTCATCGCCAAGATGGACGCGGTCTATTCCGACCTGATCCGCTACGAGTCCGATCTCGAAGCGAAGAATGCCGAGCTCGAGGCGGCGGAGGGCTTCATCTCCTCGGTGATCGCCTCGGTCTCCGACATTCTCGTCGTGGTCGACGAGCGCGGCGTGGTGGTCCAGGTCAATCCGGCCTTCGTCCGGCTCGCCGGCCGGCCCTCCGGGGAGATGGTCGGCCGACCGCTGGTCGATCTGGTGGTGGAGAGCGACGCGGTGGCGGCGCGGGTGGCGCTCAATTCCGGCGTCGAGGGCGAGGTGGGGGAGCTCGAACTCTCCTTCCGCACGCCCACGGGGCCGTCGGATCTGATGGCGATCAACTGCTCGGCGCGGTTCGACCACAACGGCCGGCGGGTCGGGGCGGTCTTGACCGGCCGGCCGATCGGCGAGCTGCGCCGCGCCTACGAGGCGCTCCACAAGGCCCATCTCGAGCTGCAACAGGCGCAGCGCAAGCTGGTCGAGCAGGAGAAGATGGCGAGCCTCGGCCGCCTCGTCGCCGGCGTCGCTCACGAGCTCAACAATCCGATCAGCTTCGTCTACGGCAACATCCACACGCTGGAGCGCTATCGGCGCGGGCTCGATCGCTACATCCGCGAACTCGAGGGCAGCGCCGATCCGCGCGAGGTGACGCGGCTGAAGCGGGAGATGAAGGTCGAGTCGATCCTCTCCGATCTGGCGCCCCTGATCGAGGGCACGCTCGAAGGGGCGATGCGGATCTCCGAGATCGTCAAGAATCTCCGGCGCCTGTCGTTCTCGCGCAGCAATCAGCGCGAGGTGGTCGACCTCGCCCGGCTGATCGGCACGGCGGCGCAATGGGCGGTTCGGGCGAAGAACGTCCGGGCTCGGCTCGAGACCGACTTCGAGCCCGGCCTGACGGTGGAGGGCCAGGAGGGGCAGATCCATCAGGTCTTGCTCAACCTGATCGACAATGCCCTCGACGCGGTTCGCCACGCCACCGATCCGCGCATCACCATCACCACCCGTTCGCACGGCTCGGAGGTGACGATCGAGGTCGCCGACAACGGCGGCGGCATCGACGAGGCGGTGGTCGACAAGATCTTCGAGCCCTTCTTCACCACCAAGATGGTGGGCGAGGGCACCGGCCTCGGCCTGTGGATCTCCTATTCGATCGCCCGCGACCACGGCGGCTCGCTCACCGCCCACAACTTGCCGAACCACGGCGCCGCCTTCCGCCTGGTCCTACCGCGTCACGGGGGGCAGGCGAAAGAGGGGTGAGGCGGTTCAACCGGCGCTCGACGGCCGGCCGCCTCGCCGACGCGACTTTTCCTGCAAACGTTCGAATTTGCCGGCGGTCAGCGCTTCTTTCTTGACCCGGCTCCAGCCCTTGATCTGCCTCTCGAGAGCGATGGCCTGATCGAAGCGTTCGTATTCGGCGGCCCAGACCAGTTGCACCGGCCGCCGGCGACTGGTGTAGCCGATATAGGTGCCACTCTGATGTTCGCCGATCCGCCGATCGAGGTCGATCTGGGCGGGGCCGACATAGTAGCTGTCGTCGGCGCATTTCAGGATGTAGACCCGAAGCCTCGTGGCGCCATGTGACGCAGATCGTGGTATGGGGCCGACTTCAGCGGTAGTCCCGAAAATTCGGGGGAGTCGATGGTTCCGCGTGCGCGATGGTTCGAGGCCCGCTGCGCGGGCACCTCACCATGAAGCGCTCGAGAGTGTTCGGGAATACAACGCTGTCGTTCGGTTGTTCGCGGGTCTGTGAGTGCTCTTCGACTTCGCGCTTTCCGACCCGAATTCGATCGCTTCATGGTGAGGCGCACCGCCGGAGGCGGTGCCTCGAACCATCGCGCACCAATCCGCCCACTTCGCCCCTCTTGACGAGCCTCGCTAGTTTTACGACTGTATCACAAGCAGGTCGTGGAGCGGGGCGGGCGGGGGACGGGATGGCGGCGGACGGGGCCACGATGGCGGATGACGAGGCGGCGATCGAGCGGGCGGTGAGCCTGCCGGCGTGGATCTACCGCGATCCGGAATATTTCGCCGTCGAATGCGACACCGTGCTGCGACCGTCGTGGCAGGTGGTGTGCCATCTCGCCGACGTGCCCGATGCGGGCGATTTCCACACCTTCGATTTCCTCGGTGAGCACATCGTGGTTGTGCGCGGCGAGGACGGGCGGGTGCGGGCCTTCCACAACGTCTGCCGGCACCGGGCGGCGCGCATTCTCGACGGCGACGCCGGCAACTGCGGGCGCCTGCTCAAATGCCCGTATCACGCCTGGAGCTACGATCTCCAGGGGCGGCTGGTCGGGGTGCCCTTCCGCGCCAGCTACGACATCGATCCGGCGGACCACGGCTTGAAGCCGGTCGAGACGGAGATCTGGCAGGGCTTCATCTTCGTCCGGCTCGAGGGCGGCGGCCCGTCGGTCGCCGAGATGATGGCGCCCTACGCTGCGGAAGTCGCGCCCTATCGCTTCGAGGAGCTGGTGCCCAACGGCCGGGTGACGCTCAGGCCGCGCGCCGTCAATTGGAAGAACGTCGCCGACAACTATTCGGATTCGCTGCATATTCCGATCGCCCATCCGGGACTGACCCGGCTCTTCGGCAAGGGTTATCGGATCGAGGCGAGCGAATGGGTCGACAAGATGTGGGGTCATCTGAGGGACGAGCCGTCGGCGAACCTCTCCGAGCGGCTCTATCAACGGTTCCTGCCCGACGTCGCCCATCTGCCGGCCGAGCGCAAACGGTTGTGGACCTATTTTCGGCTGTGGCCGAACGTCGCCTTCGACATCTATCCCGATCAGGTCGACTTCATGCAGTTCGTGCCCCTGTCGGCGACCGAGACACTGATCCGCGAGATCGCCTACGTCTTCCCCGACGACCGCCGCGAGATGAAGGCGGCGCGCTGGCTCAACTGGCGGATCAACCGGCAGGTCAACGCCGAGGACACCGACCTGATCGACCGGGTGCAGGCAGGCATGGGATCGCGGGCCTACGAGGTCGGGCCGCTCGGGGCGGAGGAGGTCTGTCTCAGGCATTTCGCCGCCAGGACGCGACGGCTGGTGCCGGAGGCGCGGCTCGATCGGGCGCCGCCGCGCGGCTGGAGCCTGAGGCGGGACGATCAATGACGGTGGGCGATGACGGCGGGCCGCTCGATCGGGCCCCCGCGAGCAGGATCGGAACAATCGATGCGTGACGTGATCGTGGTCGGTGGCGGCCACAACGGGCTGGTGAGCGCCGCCTATCTGGCCGGGGCGGGACTGAAGGTGACGGTGCTCGAGCGCCGCGAGGTGGTCGGCGGCTGCGCCGTCACCGAGGAGTTCCATCCGGGCTTCCGCAATTCGGTCGCCGCCTACACCGTGTCGCTGCTCAACCCGAAGGTGATCGCCGATCTCGATCTCGCCGGCCACGGGCTCGAGGTGGTCGAGCGTCACCTCTCCAACTTCCTGCCGCTGCCCGACGGGCAATATCTGAAGATCGGCCCCGGCCGCACCGAGGCGGAAGTCGCCAAGTTCTCGGCGAAGGACGCCGAGCGGCTCGCGGCCTACGGCGACCGGCTCGATCGGATGGCCGACGTGTTGCGCGAACTGGTCTTGGAGACGCCGCCCAACGTCACCACCGGACGGGGGCTCCTCGCCATGCTCGGCGAGCTCCTCTCCGCCGGCAAGGTCGCCAACCGTTTCCGCCGGCTCGATCTCGAGGGCCAGCGCGATCTCCTGGAGATCTTCACCCGATCGGCGGGCGACTATCTCGACCAGTGGTTCGAGAGCGATCCGATCAAGGCGATCTACGGCTTCGACGGCATCGTCGGCAATTTCGCTTCGCCCTATGCCGCCGGATCGGCCTATGTGCTGCTGCATCACTGTTTCGGCGAGGTCAACGGCAAGCGCGGGGTGTGGGGCCACGCGCTCGGCGGCATGGGGGCGATCAGCCAAGCGATGGCGCGCTCGGCGGCGGCGCGCGGCGCCGAGATCCGCATCGGCTGCGGCGTCGCCGAGATCCTGGTGGAGCGCGGCCGCGCCGTCGGTGTGGTGACCGAGGCGGGCGAGAAGATCCTCGCCCGCATGGTGGTCTCCAACCTCCATCCCAAGCTCACCTTCGAGAAGCTTCTCGATCCGGCGACGCTGCCGGCCGACTTCCGCGCCCGCATCGCCTCGTGGCGCTCGGGCTCGGGCACCTTCCGGATGAACGTGGCGCTGTCGGAACTGCCGAGCTTCACCGCGCTGCCGGGCCGCGAGCCCGCCGAGCACCACACCGCCGGCATCGTGGTGGCGCCGTCGCTGCGCTACATGGAGGACGCCTGGATCGACGCCCGCCGCGACGGCTGGTCGAAGGCGCCGATCGTCGAGATGCTGATCCCCTCGACGCTCGATCCGAGCCTCGCCCCGAAGGGATGCCACGTCGCCTCGCTGTTCTGTCAGCACGTCTCGCCGACGCTGCCCGACGGGCGGTCGTGGGACGAGGCGCGCGAGACCGTCGCCGACGTGATGATCGCCGCCGTCGACGCCCAGGCGCCGGGCTTCGCGAAATCGGTGATCGCCCGCCAGATCCATTCGCCGCTCGATCTCGAGCGCAAGTTCGGCCTCGTCGGCGGCGACATCTTCCACGGCGCCCTCAGCCTCGACCAGATGTTCTCGGCGCGCCCGGTGCTCGGCCACGCCGACCATCGCGCGCCGATCGCCGGACTCTACATGTGCGGCTCGGGTACCCATCCCGGCGGCGGGGTGACGGGCGCGCCGGGGCACAACGCGGCGCGTGAAATTTTACGAGACGTGCGGCGAGGACGGGTGGCGAAGGGGTGAGAGGGCGGGCCGAGAGGAATAATATTCCGGCAGCTTCGTTGCGCCGTCATGATTTTTCCCGGTTCCCATCTCCGATTTCGGCGTTAACATGACGATCACGGACCCGGCGCCCGCCGGGCTCGAACGCCTTTCGCCACAAGAGGCAGATCGATCATGACAGTTACGTCGAAAGTTCGTTTCGGCGTCGCCGCGGCCGCGTTCACGGCTCTGGCGACGCTCGTCGGTCCAGCTCTCGCCGCCGACAAGATCGGCAATTGCGAACTGACCGGCAAGAAGGGTGAGTTCTCGATGACGCCGGCGAGCGCCGGCCAACTCACCTACGAGACCAATCTTCCGGCCCCGGGCTGGAACAACGGCGACACCCCCGACACGATCAAGGACGGCTACGAGTATTGCCTCGCCGCCAACATCGCCTGGCGCCTCGGCCTCGACAAGGTGGTGGTCAAGAACGTCGACTTCGACGCCCTGGTCGCCGGCAACACCAAGGACTTCGACATCGCCCTGTCGCAGATCTCGATCACCGACAAGCGCAAGGAAGTGGTGGCCTTCTCGACCCCCTATTTCGACAGCGACGTCGGTATCCTCGCCAAGAAGGGCAAGAAGGTCGACGGCGACGCGATGAAGGGTCTGCGCATCGGCGTGCAGGCCGGCACCACCGGCGCCGACTTCGTCGCCGAGACGGTGAAGCCGAAGACCGCCGCCAAGGTGTTCCCCGACACGCCGGCGATGTTCACCGCCCTGATGGCCAATCAGATCGACGTGGCGATGACCGACACGGCGATCGTGCTCGGACAGGCGGCGGAATCGAAGGGCAAGATGGTGGTCGTCGGCCAGTACAAGACCGGTGAGCAATATGGCGCGCTGTTCCCGAAGGGCTCGGCCAACGTCGCCACGCTCGACAAGGTGTTGGCCGCTCTGATCGCCGACGGCACCACCAAGAAGCTCTCGGCCAAGTATCTCGCCGCCACCTGGGGCGCGGATCCCAACAAGATCCCCTACTTCAAGCCCTGAGCCGCGACGACGGTTCGCTCCTTCGGC
>JAFHCF010000242.1:0-11333 GCA_048497495.1 Prosthecomicrobium sp. | reverse complement strand
GCAGCCGGAGGACGCCCTGGCGCTGGCCGCCATCGTGCTGGTGGTCTGCGTCGTGGCGAGCGGCCTCGGCGTCCGGCTGGCGCTGAAGGTCGATCCGGCGACGGCGCTGGGGAGTTAGAACGATGCGCGACGCCCATGCCCCCCTGGTCGAACTGCGCGGCCTCGCCAAACACTACGGCGAGGGCGAGACCCGCGTCGACGCGCTGCGGAGCGTCGACCTCGATCTGTTGCCCGGCGAGGTCGTCGGCCTGCTCGGCCCCTCGGGTTCGGGCAAGACGACGCTCCTCAACCTGATCGGCTGCATCGTCGAGCCGAGCGCCGGCACCATGCGGCTCGACGGCGAGACGGTATGGGACGGCAAGTGGTGCCGCGCCGATCTGCGCGCCCTGCGGCTGGAGAAGGTCGGCTTCATCTTCCAGTTCCACAATCTGCTGCCATTCCTCGACGTCACCGACAACATCGCCCTGGTGCTCGACATGGCCGGGGTCGGCCGCGAGGCGGCGAAGACGCGCGCCCTCGATCTGCTCGACTATCTCGAGGTCGGCCACCGCAAGTACGCCTCGCCGGCGCATCTGTCGGGAGGCGAGGCACAGCGGGTGGCGATCGCAAGAGCGCTCGCCAATCGTCCGCGCATCATCCTCGCCGACGAGCCGACCGCCGCCCTCGACAGCGTCCGCGCCGGCATCGTCATGGACCTGATGCGCAAGGTGGCGGTCGACCAACAGGCGACCGTCGTCGTCGTCACCCACGACGAGAAGATCTACGACCGCTTCGATCGCATCTTCACCCTGCGCGACGGCCGCATCGCCAGCGACTGACCGGCGAGGGATCGCCCGACGGCCCGGCGGCCTCGATGCTCGCGCCATGCCGAAGGGTCGATGATCGGGCTTCCCCGCGCGCTCAATGAGCGGGCTTCGTCGGGCGGTGGCGTCGCGGCCGTCGGCCGCCGTCGGCCGCCTCGTCGCGCCAGCCCCGCCACACGGCGATCTCGGCCTCGGGGCTCTCGCCGACCACGTCGCGGCGCCCCAGGTAGACGCGACCACCGTCGCCGTCGATCGACAGCCAATCGCCTTCCGCCGCCTCGGTGCCCCCGAGCCACACCCGCCGAGCCGCTTCGTCGACGACCAGGTCGGCGCAGCCGGCGACGCAGGGTCGGCCCATCTGGCGAGCGACGAGGGCGGCGTGGGCGGTGCGGCCACCGGAGGCGGTGAGGATCGCGGCGGCGGCGGCGAAGCCGGCGATGTCGGCGGTCGAGGTATCGGGACGGACCAGCACGACCGGATCGCCCGCGGCGGCCAGGCGTTCCGCGGCGGCGCTGTCGCAGGCGATGCGGCCGGTGGCGACACCGGGCGAGGCGGCGACGCCGGTGGCGGCGACGGACAGGTCGTCGGGCCGAAAGCTGGTCTCGACCAGGGCGGCGACATCGAGGTCGGCGAGGCGGGCGAGTGCCTCGGCCGGCGTGACCACCCCCTCCTCGACCAGGGCGATGGCGATCTTCAGCGCGGCACGTGGCGTCCGCTTGGCGGAGCGGGTCTGCAGCAACCACAGCCGACCGCTTTCGATGGTGAACTCGACGTCCTGGACGTCGCCGAAGGCCCGTTCGAGCGCGGCGAGCGCGGCGACCAGTTCCGCCGCGGCGGCGGGCAGGCGACGGTCGAGCTCGCGCCGTTCGAGCGGCGTGCGTCGACCGGAGACGACGTCCTCGCCCTGGGCGTCGAACAGCACTTCGACGACCGGCGTGGCGGCGCCGGTCGAGGGATCGCGCGAGAAGGCGACGCCGGCGCCGGAGCGGCCGTCGGCATTGCCGTAGACCATGGCCTGGACGGTGACGGCGGTGCCGGGGAGATCGTCGAGACGATGGAGGCGGCGATAGGTCACGGCCTTGTCGGCGTTCCAGGAGGCGAACACGGCGCGGGCGGCGGCGCGCAGTTGCGCCATCGGATCGGAGGGCACGCCGCCGGCCTCTCCGGCATGGGCGAGCGCGGTGGCGACGTGGCGGGCGAGCGCCACGCCGTCGAGATCGCGGTCGCTGGCGACACCTTCCTCGGCGACGAGGGCGGCGAGGGCGACGGCGAGCGGGCGCGGATCGAGGCCGAGGACGGTCTCGGCATAGCCCTCGATCAGACGGCGGCGGCAGTCGAGGGCGAAGCGCGGATTGCCGGTCAGCCGGACGAGGCCGGCGACGGAGGTCTCGTCGGCGCCGATGTCGAGCACCGTCTCCAGCATGCCCGGCATCGAGCGCGCCGCGCCGGAGCGTACCGAGACCAGCAGGGGCCGGCGACGGTCGCCGAACCGCCGGCCGGTTCGCTCTTCGAGAAAGGCGATGCCTTCGGCGAGCATCGCGTCGAGAGTGGCGAGCGCCTTGTGCTTGCCGGCGGCGGCGGCGGCGCAGAGATCGACCGGCACGACGAAGGCCGGCGGCACCGGCAGGCCGGCACGCGCCATCGCCGCGAGATTGGCCGCCTTCGCCCCGACGCGCGCCGCGTCGAAGGCCTCGGTCCGCGGTCCCCCGATGAGGCAGAGTTCGGTCATGGCGACCTCCGGGTTCATCTGCGTGTCGCGTCGCGACCACGGACGTTGAGATCGCCGATCACGTGGCCGCGCAACAGATGGCCGGCGCGGGCGAAGCGATCGGTGGCGGTCTCGATGCGGCGGGCGCATTCGACCGCGGCGAAGATGCGTTCGGCATCGGCGTCGGCCGACAGCACGGCGGCGATGGCGGCACGTTCGAGCCCGTCGGCCTCGTGCTCGAGGGCGAAGAGATCGGCGAGCGCCGCGAGCGCGTCGTCGACGTCGACGCGATGGCCGTCGGGGACGCAGGAGGCGGCGTCGGCCATCCGCGCCACCGCCTCGGCCGAGCGGATCGCCGCGGCGGAGAGGCGGGCGAGATGGGCGTCGACCCCGTCGTCGGTGCCGGCCGTCGGCAGCACCGAGAAGAAGAAGGCCGCCTCCTCGAGTTCGTCGATCGCCTGTTCCATGGTGTCGATCAGCGGCACGACGTCGTCGCGCACACCGTAGCGTTCGGCGGTCGAGCGCAGTTCGAGCGCGAGGCGGTCGGCCTTCTCCTCGATGCGCTTGGCGATCGCCGCCACGGCGGCCCCGTCGCCGCTCCGCCCGGCGGCGCGTTCGCGGATCGCCTCGTCGAGATCGGATACGATCGAACGCGCGAGGCCGGCCTGGACCACCACGCCCTGCAGCAGGGTGCTGCCGGAGCGCTCCAGCCGACCGGCGAGTTCGGCGTCCACTGCGTCGCGCACCAGCCGGTCGGCGCGGCCGGAGAGAAGGTTCTCGGAGGCGATGCGCAACACCTGCTGGAGGAAGTCGACCGCCTGATCGCGCCCCATCGCCTGCTCGAGGCGAACACCGTAGCCGATGTGGCCGGCGGCCGTGCGTTGGATCGCTCCGTCGACCAGACCGGCGCCGCCGAGTTCGAGGAAGGCGCGATGGCCGTGGGCATGGCGCGACGACCAGCGCAATATGGCGATGGCGTCGGTTTTGGAAACGAAGCGCTGCAACTGCTTGCGCGCCTTGTTCCAATCGATGAGGAAGACGAGGGCGGCGCCGACCTCCTCCAGGAAGGCGTCGCGGCGGCTCCGATCGTCGAAGGCGAGGCGGCCGGTGACGAGATGGAAGGCATCGCCTTCGGCCAGCCCCTCGACCCGACGGGCGACCGGCATCGTCCAGGTGACCCCGTCGAAACCATCGAAGAGGGAGACGAGGAAGCGGGCGCGCGGGCGATGGACGTCGGTGTAGGTGAGAATCACGGCCTCGTTGTCGACGCTGATGCAGAGGACGTGGGCGTCGGTGGTGCCGATGTCGTTCTGCAGGATCAATCGGTCGCCGGCCCGCGTGGCGGTGGTGTCGAGGCCCGGATGGTCGAACTTGAGCGGCCGGGTGCGGGCGAGCCCGGCCATGAAGGCGGAGACGGCGCGGCGGTCGTCGTTGCCGAGGCCGGAGCAGTGGGCGCCGGCGACCAGTTCCTCGGCATGGGCGGCGGCGAGACGATTGAGGCGCTTGTGCAGGTCCATCACCAGGCGATGAACGCTGTCGTCGCCGTCGCTCCCCGGCGCGGTGATGGCACGCACGGCATCCCGGGCGAGAACCCCCTCGGGCATGGCCAGGGCAGCGGCGGCGGCGCGCCAACGCAGGGCGATACGACCCTCGGGATCGGCCTCGCCGGCGGCGACGGCGGCGATCATCGCCTCGACGTCGGCACCGAGTTCGGCCAGCAGTTCGGCAAGGCCGGGTGCCCGGAAGAAGCCGTCGCCGGTGTCGCCGGCGCCCGCGACGAGGCGATGAAGCGCTTGCGTGTCGAGACCGGCGGCGCGCGCCTCGGCGGCGAGATCGGTCGGCGGCGCGGTCGGTTCGAGCGCATGGGCGAGGGCCGCCTGCAACGCCGTCATGCGCACCTTGGCGCGATCGTTGGCGAGAAGCGCCTCGCGGATGCGGCGCGGCAGAAGCAGCGCGTCTTCCCCGAGGTGTTCGATGATCCTGGTCTTGGCGATCATGGCGGGCGACCCCTGACGATCACCGTCGACTACGCGACGAACCGAAGGGGCTCGCCTTGTCCCAGGTCATTCACGGACCGGTCATATTGTGAAAGTTCGTCGAAATCCGCCTCGACCGGTCCGTCGACGGCGCTTTCGACCGCTCGGCGGCCATTTCACCCCATCCACTGGCTGACCGGAGCCGCGGCCTCCTGCAAGGGTTGAGCTATCACGTCGAGCAGCACCGGGCCGTCGTGGGCGAGGGCGGCGGCGAGCGTGGGCGCGAGGGCGGCCGGGTCCTCGACGCGGAACGACCGCACGCCGTAGGCCTCGGCGACGCGGGCATGATCGGTGCGGGTGAAGTCGACCGAGAAATAGCGTTCGTCATAGCCGGCGCGCTGGCTCGCCTTGATCCAGCCGAAGACCGAATTGGAGACGACGACCATGACGATCGGCACTTTCAGTCGGACGATGGTCTCGAGTTCGCCGACGGTGAAGCCGAAGCTGCCGTCGCCCATGATCGCCACCACCTTGGCGGTCGGCCGGCCGAACCAGGCGCCGACCGCCGCCGACATCGAATAGCCGAGCGCCCCGTGGGCGCGGTTGGTGATGAAGTGGCGGCCGGCGCGACGCAGCTCGAAATAGGCCGAGACATAGGGGCACGGCGTGCCGGGGTCGGCGACGACGATGGCGTCGTCGGGCAGCGCCGCCGCCAGTTCGGCGATCAGGCGCTCGGGCCGGATCGGACGTTCGGCGCTCACCGCGATCGCCCGGAAGGCCGCCCATTTCTCGGCCTTGGCCTCGGCGACGAGGGCGCGGCCGGACCCGTCGCGGGGCGGCTCACCGGTGAGCCGATCGTCGATCGCCGCGCCGAGCCCCTCGAGCGCCAGCCGGGCATCGCCGACCAGCGCCACGTCGGTGCGATAGTTGACGGCGATCGCCGCCGGATCGACGTCGATGTGGACGATCGCCACGTCGGGGCCGGGGTGGCGCCAGTGTTCGGTCGAGGTCGAGCCGGCGCGACAGCCGACGATCACCACCAGGTCGGCGGCGTCGATCACCCGGCGCGTGGCGCGCACGCCGCCGTTGGAGCCGACCACGCCGGCGCACAGCGGATGGGTCTCGGCGAGCGAACCCTTGCCGCTCACCGTGGTGGTGACCGGCGCGTCGAGCCGCTCGGCGAGATGGGCGAGCGCCTCGCAGGCGCCCGCCGAGATCACCCCACCGCCGACCAGGAAGACCGGGCGACGGGCGGCGGCGATCAGATCGGCGGCGCGCTCGACGTCGTCGGGGGCGGGCGCCGAGCGCCAGGCCGGGCAGCGCCCGTGCTCGGGCTGGGCCCAGATCTCGGCTTGCGGAACCGCGCCGGTCTGGACGTCGAAGGGCAGGCCGATGTGGGCCGATCCGGGCTTGCCGGTGGTCATGGCGCGAAAGGCCAAGCGCAGGGATCGCGGCAGGTCGGCCGAGCGGTCGAGCACGGTGTTCCACTTGGTCAGCGGCCGGTAGAGGCCCTTCTGGTCGAGTTCGGTCAGAGGAAAGCGGCCGCGCGCCGAGACCGAGACATCGGAGGTGATGCCGAGGACCGGCACCGAGCTCTCGTTGGCCTCGACGATGCCGGGCAAGAGATAGGTGGCGCCGCCGCCGCTCGGGCCCTCGCAGACGCCGACCTTGCCGGTCACCCGGGCATAGCCGTCGGCCATATAGGCGGCGGAGCGTTCGTCGCGGGTCAGGACGTGGCGGATGCCGCGCCCGTCCCGGTGCATGGCGTCGTAGAGCGGCAGCGAGGTGTCGCCACACAGGCCGAAGACGATCTCGACACCGTGGAGCTCGAGCATGCGCAACAGCGCTTCGGCTCCGTTGGGTTCGTTGCTCATGAGGAGGGACCTCGCGCTGGCGCCCATGTGATATTCAGATCTGTATTCAGGCTAGAATGGCGCTGGCGAACTGTCAACGCGGGGCGACATCGACCTCCCACGGGGGGGGGGGGCCGGCCCTCCGTCCCGACCGGCTCCGCCGAGGTTGGCGCAGCCGGCGTCGCGGCCGCTCCTCGCGACGACGCGCCGCGGGGTGAGCGCGGAGGGGCCGGGACGGGAGACATGAGAGGAGAGCCTCCCGGAGCCGCCCACGAAGGGCGAGCCGCGGCGAGCGATCGCCCGGCGTCGACGCGAGACGATGGACAGAAGCCCCGGCCCGTGGCACTGATCCGCGCTTCCGGCGAGGAGAGGGCGGACATGGCGCTCGAGGTGAAGATCTGCGGCCTGAGGACGGACGAAGCGGTCGCCGCCGCGCTCGATGCCGGCGCCGATCTGATCGGCTTCGTCTTCTTCCCCAAGAGCCCGCGCAACGTCTCGATCGACGAGGCGGTCCGGCTGGCGGCCCCGGCGCGTGGGCGGGCGAGGATCGTGGCGCTCACCGTCGATCCCACCGATGCGCTCATCGACGAGATCGCGGCGCGGCTCGCCCCCGACCTCCTCCAGTTGCACGGCCACGAGAGCCCCGAGCGGGTCGCCGAGATCGCGGCGCGCACCGGGCTCGTCCTCATGAAGGCGCTGCCGGTCGCGGAGAGCGCCGATCTCGCCGTGGTGCCGGCCTATGTGCCCCACGTCGACCGCCTGCTGTTCGACGCCAAGCCGCCGAAGACGGCCGCGGCGCTGCCCGGCGGCAACGGTCTTCCCTTCGACTGGCGGCTGATCCGCGATCTCGACCCGGGTCGGCCGATCATGCTATCGGGAGGGCTCGATCCGTCGAACGTCGCGCAGGCGATCGAAGTCACCGGGGTTCGCGCCGTCGACGTCTCGTCGGGCGTCGAGCGGGCGCCGGGCGACAAGGACCCCGCGCTGATCGCCGCCTTCATCCGCAACGCCCGCGCCGCCGTATCCGAGGCGTGACGCCCGCCGATCGAACAACCCGAGGACGCCTCCCCTTGAACACGACGCTGAATTCGCTGCGCAACGGACCGGACGACCGGGGCTTCTTCGGCATCTACGGCGGCCGTTTCGTCGCCGAGACCCTGATGCCGCTGATCCTCGAGCTCGAGCAGGCCTATGAGGACGCCAAGGTCGATCCGTCGTTCAAGGCGGAGCTGGCGAACCTCTCGACCCACTACGCCGGCCGGCCGAGCGCGCTCTACTACGCCGAGCGGCTGACCGAGCACTGCCGAGAGAAGACCGGCGGCAAGTTCGGCGCCGAGATCTGGTTCAAGCGCGAGGAGCTGAACCACACCGGCAGCCACAAGATCAACAATTGCCTCGGCCAGATCCTGCTCGCCCGCCGCATGGGCAAGACCCGGATCATCGCCGAGACCGGCGCCGGCCAGCATGGCGTCGCCTCGGCCACCGTCTCGGCCCGTTTCGGCCTGCCCTGCATGGTCTACATGGGGGCGACCGACGTCGAACGGCAGAAGCCCAACGTCTTCCGCATGAAGCTGCTCGGCGCCGAGGTGACGCCGGTGACCTCCGGAGCCGGCACGCTCAAGGACGCGATGAACGAGGCGCTGCGCGACTGGGTGACCAACGTCGAGAACACCTATTACCTGATCGGCACGGCCGCCGGCCCCCATCCCTATCCGGCGATGGTGCGCGACTTCCAGTCGGTGATCGGCACCGAGACCAGGGAGCAGTTCTTCGCCGCCAAGGGCAAGCTGCCCGACGCGGTGATCGCCTGCATCGGCGGCGGCTCCAACGCCATCGGCCTGTTCCACCCGTTCCTCGACGACCCCTCGGTCGCCATCTGGGGCGTCGAGGCCGGCGGCCACGGCATCGAGGTCGAGAACGGTCACGCCGCGTCGATGACCGGTGGGCGGCCGGGCGTCCTCCACGGCAACCGCACCTATCTGCTGCAGGACGCCGACGGGCAGATCATGGAGGGGCACTCGATCTCCGCCGGCCTCGATTATCCCGGCGTCGGGCCCGAACACGCCTGGCTTAAGGACAGCGGCCGCGTCACCTATGTGCCGGCGACCGACAAGGAGGCGCTCGACGCCTTCCAGATCTGCTCGCGGCTCGAGGGCATCATCCCGGCGCTGGAGCCCTCCCACGCGCTCGCCCATGTGCTGAAGCTGGCGCCGACCATGGACAAGGACAAGTCGATCGTGCTCTGCCTCTCCGGCCGCGGCGACAAGGACGTGTTCTCGGTGGCCGATTATCTCGGCGAGAAGATGTGAGAGTGACCATGACCGACACCCGCATCTCCCGCCGCTTCGCCGCCCTCGCCGCGCAAGGCCGGCCGGCGCTCGTCACCTTCGTGATGAGCGGCGACCCCGGCTTCGACGCCTCGCTGGCGATCATCCAGGCGCTGCCGCGAGCCGGCGCCGACGTGATCGAGATCGGCATGCCGTTTTCCGATCCGATGGCCGACGGCCCGGCGATCCAGGCCGCGGGCTTACGCGCGCTCCACGGCGGCATGACCCTGACCAAGACGATCGAACTGGTGCGGCGTTTCCGCGAGGGCGACGACACCACGCCGATCGTGCTGATGGGCTATTACAATCCGATCTACGTCTACGGATCCGAGCGCTTCGTCACCGATGCCGAGGCCGCCGGGGTCGACGGGTTGATCGTCGTCGATCTGCCGCCGGAGGCCGACGACGAGTTGTGCATCCCGGCGATGGCGGCGGGATTGAACTTCATCCGCCTCGCCACGCCGACCACCGACGACCGGCGCCTGCCGCTGGTCCTCGCGAATTCCTCCGGTTTCGTCTATTACGTGTCGATCAACGGCATCACCGGATCGGCGGCGCCGGACAATTCGATGGTCGCCGGCGCCGTGGCGCGGATCAAGCGCCACACCGACCTGCCGGTCGCCGTCGGCTTCGGCGTGCGGACGGCGGCGCAGGCCCGCGAGATCGGCCGCAACGCCGACGGCGTGGTGGTCGGATCGGCGCTGGTCGGCGCCATCGCCGCCTCGCTCGACGGCCAGGGCCACGCCACGGCGAAGACCGTACCGGCGGTGGCGGCGCTGGTCGCGGACCTGGCGAGCGGCGTTCGCGCGGCGCGTGGCATCGCGGCGGAATGATCGATCCTCGCGTCGCGGACGACCGCGCCGCTTCGGAACGAAGTATGGAGTAAAGCCCCCGTGAACTGGCTCACCAATGTCGTCCGGCCCAAGATCAAGAGCCTTCTGTCCAAGAAGGAAGTGCCGGAGAACCTGTGGATCAAGTGCCCCGAGACCGGCGAGATGGTGTTCCATCGCGACCTCGAGGCCAACCAGTTCGTGGTGCCGGCCTCCGGCTACCACATGCGCATGCCGGCCAAGAGCCGGCTCGACACGCTCTTCGACGACGGCAAGTGGGAGCCGATCGCGCTGCCGACCGTCACCGCCGATCCGCTCAAATTCCGCGACGAGCGCCGCTATTCCGACCGCATCCGCGACGCCCGCGCCAAGACCGGCAAGGAAGACGCGGTCCAGGTCGGCCACGGCACGCTCGACGGGCTTCCGCTCACCGCCGCGGTGCAGGACTTCGACTTCATGGGCGGGTCGCTCGGCATGGCGGCGGGCGAGGCGATCGTCACCGGCCTGCTTTCGGCGCGCGATCGCGGCACGCCCTTCGTGCTCTTCGTCGCCTCCGGCGGCGCCCGCATGCAGGAGGGCATCCTGTCCCTGATGCAGATGCCGCGCACCACCGTGGCCGTCCAGGCGTTGCGCCGGGCGGGGCTGCCCTATCTCGTGGTGTTGACCAACCCGACCACCGGCGGCGTCACCGCCTCCTACGCCATGCTCGGCGACGTCCACATCGCCGAACCCGGGGCGCTGATCGGCTTCGCCGGCCCGCGCGTCATCGAGCAGACCATACGCGAGAAATTGCCGGAAGGCTTCCAGCGGGCGGAATATCTCTACGACCACGGCATGGTCGACATGGTGGTGCATCGCCACGAGATCCGCGCCACCCTGTCGCGGCTCGCCCACCTCTTCATGAAGCAGCCGGCGCCGCCGAAGCCCGGCACCGCGATGGTCGCCGCCTGAGCGAAAGCCCGAAACGCGGCCTGTGTCCGGAGGCGTGCCGATGACCGTTCCGTCGCCGACGCCCGGGGCCGGTCAGCCGTCCGAACTCGACGCGCTGGTCGCCCGCATGGCGCTGACCATACCCGCCGGCTGGGAATTCGGCCTCGAGCGCATGACCCGGCTGCTCGGCCGGCTCGGCGACCCGCATCTGGCGATGCCGCCGGTGATCCACGTCGCCGGCACCAACGGCAAGGGCTCGGTCACCGCCCATCTGCGCGCCATGATCGAGGCGGCGGGCATGACGGTCCACGCCTTCACCTCGCCCCATCTGGTGCGTTTCAACGAGCGCATCCGCGTCGCCGGGCGGCTCGGCGGCGATGCCCTGTTGGTCGCGGCGATCGAGCGGGCGGAAGCCGCCAACGGCGGCGAGCCGATCACCTTCTTCGAACTGGCGACCGCCGCCGCCTTCCTCCTCTTCGCCGAGACCGCCGCCGACGTCACCCTGCTCGAGGTCGGCCTCGGTGGTCGGCTCGACGCCACCAACGTGGTGCCCGCGCCCCTCGTCGCGGTGATCACCTCGATCTCGATCGATCACGAGAAATTCCTCGGCTCGACGCTCGCCGAGATCGCCGGCGAGAAGGCCGGCATCGTCAAGCGCGGCCGGCCGGTGGTCTCCGCCCCCCAGGACGACGAAGTCGTGCCGGTGCTGGAGCGCGCCGCGGCGCGCGCCGGCGTGCCACTGCATCTGGGTGGGCGCGACTGGACGGCGACCGCGGAGGGCGGGCGGCTGGTCTACCGTGGCGAGGCGGGCCTCCTCGACCTGCCGCCGTCGCGGCTCCTCGGGCCGCACCAGATCGTCAACGCCGGCACGGCGATCGCGGCGCTGGAGGCGAGCGGGCTCGACGT
>JAFHCF010000241.1:0-3542 GCA_048497495.1 Prosthecomicrobium sp. | reverse complement strand
GGCCCACGGCCGAGGCCGGTGGGCGGTCCGGGCCGTAAGGCCCGCGCCCATGGGTCGCCGCCGCGGCGGCGAACCCCTGCGCCGTGGGGAGGGATCTCGCGCGCCTCCGCTCTGCGCCTTCGTGGATCGCGCAAGGTCTCAGGCCGAGGGAACGTCGCCCGCCGGCGCCGCCTCGGGCCGCCGCCGCCGTCCGATCGAACAGACGGCGCCGACCACGCGGCTCGCCCGTCCCTCGATGTCCTTCAGCCGGTCGAGCGTCGCGTCGAGCGCCGCCATGGTCTTCGGCAGACCCTCTTCCTCATCGGCGATGAAGACCGGCAGAAGCCGCGCCAACGCCACGGCGAGCGCCGGCGCGCGCAGGCGGCCGAGGAGGCCGCCGGTGGAGAACCCGGCCGACTCGAGCATCCACGTCTGGGAACCACACGAGAGCCGGGCGAGATGGCAGGCGAGGAGGGGATCGCGCCGCGCCGCGCGCTCGAGCCCGGCGATGCCGGCGCGATAGGGCCTGAGCAGATCGAAGCGCCGCATCAGCGCGTCGAGCAGCCGTTCGCGGCGCGACTCCCCGGCCATCGACGGGTCGTCGCTCTCGAGCGTCGCCACGTCGATGCGGCGGGCGAAACTCTCCAGGATGGCGAGGGGCCCGTCGTAGGCCTGACGCAACCCGGCGAGATCGAGCCCGGCGCGCTCGGCGATCTCGGCGAGGCGAATGTCGAGAAAGGGCTTTTCCGCCGCCAGCGCCAGGAGCGCGTCCTCGATCTCGGCCGCGACCTTCTTCGTCGTCATGGGATCCTCCATCGTCGCCGTCACCATAGGACCAGCCCGGGCTCGGTGCCAGAGGGAGCCGGCGGGTGAGACGGGCTTGGCCGATCCGGACCGGCTGCCCGGGATCGATCAGCCGCCCTTCGGGGTGAGCCGCAGCGGCGCCCGGCTGAGGTCGTTGACGGCTTCGGTCGCCTTGCGCAGCAGGCGCACCAGTTCGGCCGCCTCGTCGTCGTCGAGGCCGCTCAGCATGATCCGTTGCGCCGACAGGACCGCCGGCTCGATCCGGTCGAGAACCTCGCGGCCCGCCTCGGTGAGGTCGAGCAGCCGAGCCCGCCGGTCCTGGGGGCTCACCCGACGGGTCAGATAGCCCTTCTGCTCCAACCGCTCCAACACGCCGGTGATGGTGGCGCGGTCATAGGCGATCGCCCCGGCGAGCGTCGCCTGATCCGTCCCCGGGTGGCTGCCGATCTCGAGTAGCGCGGCATATTGGACCGGCGTCAGGTCGGACCCGGCCGCCTCGACCTCGGCATGGAAGATCGCCACGGCGATCTGCTGGAAGCGGCGCGCCAGATGCCCCGGTCGGTCGTTGACGTCGTCCACGCTGCCCTCCACCCCATAAGGAGATTGACGTACGCGCAATTGATTAGTACACTAATCAATATCGAATTCATCGTGACCGTCTTACCACCTTCCCATCTCCCCGACACCGACGCCGGCACCGTCGGCGTACCCGGGGCCGGCGGACGCGTGGGCGACGGCACGATGGACGAACCGATCGGGCGGACGAACCGCCTCGGCGCAACGGAGAGGAACTCGGGCCATGCAATTCCATCTCGACGGATATCGAAGCGGCGATCCGGACGTCTTCGAGCCCCTGCCCAGCCTCCCGGTCCGGACCGAGGGGGATGCGGCGCCGGAGACGGTCGACGTGCTGATCGTCGGCTGCGGCCCGGCCGGCCTCACCCTCGCGGCGCAACTCGCCGCCTTTCCGGAAATCGACGTGGCCATCGTCGAACAGAAGGACGGCCCGCTGCGGCTCGGCCAGGCCGACGGCATCGCCTGCCGGACGATGGAGATGTTCGAGGCCTTCGGCTTTCGCGAACGAGTCGAGCGCGAGGCCTATTGGGTCAACGAGACCACCTTCTGGAAGCCGGACGAGACCGATCCGTCGCACATCCGCCGCCACGGCCGGGTCCAGGACGTCGAGGACGGGCTCTCGCCCTACCCGCACGTCATCCTCAATCAGGCGCGGGTGCACGAGTTCTACCTCGATCTGATGCGCGACGCGCCGCGCCGGATGGAGCCTCACTATTCCCGCCGCCTCGTCGACCTCGTGGTCGATCGCGATCCGGCCGCCACCCATCCGGTGACGGCGCGGTTGGAACGTTCCGACGCCGGGCACGAGGGTGAGATCGAGACGGTCGGCGCCCGTTTCGTCGTCGGTTGCGACGGCGCGCGCAGCGCGGTGCGTCAGTCGCTCGGACGGGTGTTGGCGGGCGATGCGGCGAACCAGGCCTGGGGGGTGATGGACGTGCTCGCCGTCACCGATTTTCCCGACATCCGGTTGAAGTCGGTGATCCAGTCGACCGAGCAGGGCAGCGTCGTGCTGATCCCGCGCGAGGGCGGGCATCTCGTCCGCATCTACGTCGAGATGGACCAACTCGCCGAAAACGAGCGGGTGGCCAACCGGGCGATCACCATCGATCAGGTGATCGCGGCGGCGCGACGGGTGTTCCGACCCTATTCGCTCGAGGTGAAGGAGGTCGCCTGGTGGTCGGTCTATGAGATCGGCCAACGCATCTGCGACAAGTTCGACGACGTGCCGGAAGCGGAGGTCGCGACCCGCGATCCGCGCGTGTTCATCGCCGGCGACGCCTGCCACACCCATTCGCCCAAGGCCGGCCAGGGGATGAACGTGTCGATGCAGGACGCGTTCAATCTGGGTTGGAAGCTCGCCGCCGTGCTGCGTGGCGGCGCGTCGCCGTCACTGCTCCACACCTATTCGGCCGAGCGCCGCTCCATCGCCCAGGAACTCATCGATTTCGATCGCGAATGGGCCACCATGCTCTCCGCCCCGCTGAAGACCTCGCCCGGTGGCGACGGCATCGATCCGGCCGAGATCCAGGACTACTTCGTCAGACACGGGCGCTACACCGCCGGCACCGTCACCCGCTACGCCCCGTCGCTCCTCACCGGCGGATCGCAGAGCCAGCCTCTCGCCTCCGGCATGGTGATCGGCATGCGCTTCCATTCGGCGCCGGTCGTCCGCCTCGCCGACGCCCGGCGCCTCGAACTCGGCCAGACGCTGCGGGCCGACGGGCGCTGGCGCCTCCTCGCCTTCGCCGACCGGAGCGATCCGGGGGACGCGGGCTCGGCGATCGCCCGCCTCTGCGCCTTCCTCGCGGCCGCGCCCGGCTCGCCGATCCGCCGCCACACGCCGAAGGGCGCCGACGTCGATTCGGTCATCGACGTCCGGGCGATCTTCCAGCAAGGCCATCGCGACCTGGCGCTCGGCGCCATGCCGCGGTTCCTCCTGCCGCCCAAGGGACGGCTGGGCCTGCGCGACTACGAGAAGATGTTCTGCCCCGATCTGAAGAACGGACCCGACGTCTTCGACCTGCGCGGGATCGACCGGGAGCGCGGCGCGCTGGTGGTGGTGCGACCCGACCAATACGTCGCCCACGTGCTGCCGCTCGACGCCTACGACGAACTGACCGCCTTCTTCGACGGCTTCATGCTGCCGGTCGCCTGAGCGGAGACGGAAACGGCCGCTCGACGAG
>JAFHCF010000240.1:0-4232 GCA_048497495.1 Prosthecomicrobium sp. | reverse complement strand
GCCTCGAACCACGAAGCCGTGGCACGGCGTGGTCCACCCCTTCGTGGTTCGAGGCCCGGCTCGCGCCGGGCACCTCACCATGAAGGGCGCCGTGCCGGGTGCCGCTCGCCACGGCCACACGCCACGACGTCGACCTCACGCTTCCACCCGTTCCAAGACGGCGACGAAGAAGCCGTCGGTGCCGGCGGCGCGCGGGGTGAGGCGCAGCGCCGGGGTGCCGGGGACGCCACGGCGAACGAAGGGGGCGAGGCGATCGCGCAGCTCCGGCGACAGCCGCGCCAAGGGATTGGCGATGCGCCAGCCGTCGTGGCGGGCGAGGAAGGCGGCGACGCGGTCCTCGTTCTCCTCCGCCAGGATCGAGCAGGTGACGTAGACGATGCGGCTCTTGCGCGAGGCGTAGCGGACGGCCTGATCGAGGACGTGATCCTGATCCTTGACCCGGGCGTCCAGCGCGTTGGGGCGCAGGCGCCACTTGGCGTCCGGGCGGCGGCGCCAGGTGCCGGTGCCGGTGCAGGGCGCGTCGACCAGGACGAGGTTCATCCGACCCTCGAGATCGGCGAGGACGTCGCCCTTGCCCGGCGCGCGGATCTCGATGTTGGGGGCGCCGGCCCGCTCGATGCGGTCGCGGAAGTCGCCGAAGCGGCGCTTGTCGTTGTCGTAGGCGAAGATGCGGCCGTCGTCGCCGAGTTCGGCGGCGAGCGCCAGCGACTTGCCGCCGCCGCCGGCGCAGAGGTCGAGCACCTTGTCGCCGGGCTTGGGGGCGGCGACGATCGCGGCGATCTGCGAGCCCTCGTCCTGGATCTCGACGCGGCCTTCCTGATAGGCGGCCTCGGAGGGGATGTGCGGCGGCTTGGCGGTCGGGGCGCCCTCCGGCAGGCGCAGGCCGAGCGGCGACAGGGGCGTCTCGGTGGCGCCCATGTGGGCGAGTTCGGCGAGCACCTTGTGGCGCACCCCCTTCAGGGTGTTGACCCGCAGGTCGACGGACGCCCGCCCGGCGAGCGCCTGGGTCTCGAGGATGGCGGCCTCGCCCCACAGGGCGGCGAAGGACGGCGCCAGCCATTCGGGGAAATCGCCGAGGACATGGACCGGGGCGCCGTCGAGCAGGGTCGCGGGGTCGGCGGCGAGACGCTCGCGCTCGGCCTCGGTCAGGGGCGCCGGGGCGTGGGGGTGGGTCAGCGCCTCGTCGAGGGCGGCGATGCCCTTGCCCCAGGTCCGGGCATAGGTGGTGAGCACGCCGGCGCGGGGATCGGCGTCGGCCATGATCCAGGCGTTCGACGCCTTCTTGCGCAGGGCGTCGTAGGCGAGGCTGCCGATCGCCAGGCGATCGCCGGAGCCGGCGAAGCGATGGGCGAGGCCCCAATCCTTCAACGCGTCGGCGAGCGGGCGCTTGTGCTTCTCGACGTCGTCGAGCACCTCGATCGCGGCCTGGAGCCGTCCGCCGTCCTTCATGTGCTCGGTACTTTCCTGTGACGTGCCAGCGCGACGGCGCTGCCTACGAGGGCGACGGCGACGCCGAAGCCGGCGGCCTGCCATTTGGTGGTGGTCCAGAACGAGGCACGGGCGACCATCTCGGCCGTCACCGCGTCGGGAGCGAGGCGCAACATGTCGCGGATGCCGGCGTTCTCGGCGAAGTCGAGGGCGGTCGGAACCCCGACGACCACGACGGCGACGATCGCGCGCCACGGGCAGGCGACCCCGGCGCGGCCGAGGATCGCCGCGAGCAGCGCCGACAGAGCGACGAAGTAGAGGATCGGAAAGGCCGTATCGAGGCGGAGTTGGACCCCGTCGTAGAAGGCGCGGCCCTCGGGGCCGAGCCTCGTCAGAAGGACGACCGCGTCGTCATGGCCGTAGCCGGCGAAGCGGACGTCGAAGGGGTGGGCGCCGCCGAGTTCGACGAGACGGGGCACCGACCAGCCGAGCATCGTCGCCATCACAGCCACCATGGCGACGGCGGCGAGACCGACGAGGATGCGAAGCGCCCTGCCGCTCTTCATGCCTTCTCCCCTTCGCGGGCGCCGACCGGAGCCGAGCCGCCCGCATTCACGCCGCGGCGATCCCGATCACGAGGATCACCAGCATGACGATCACCGCGGCGACGCCGACGAAATAGGACGAGCCGCGCAGGCGCAGATCGTTGGGTCCGCAATGGGCGATCGCATGGGCGACACGGCTCGCCACGAAGACCCAGGCGGCGATGTCGAAGACGATGCCGGCCATCTTCAGATGCAGCGCCAGGAGCGCCAGCGCATAGAAGATCACCGGCACCTCGAACTGATTGGAGAAGTTGTTCGAGGCGGCGCGGGCCTGTTTCGGCCAGCCCTCCGGCGACAGCATCACGTCGCCGGTGATGGCGCGCTCGCGCACGGCGACATGGCGCACCCAGCCGAGCCAGAACCCGACGACGATGGTCGTCGTGATCTGGGCCAGGACGGCGAAGACGAGCAGCGCCTCGGCTCGTGTCATCAGACGTTGCCCGGGTAGTTGGGGCTCTCGCGGGTGATGGTGACGTCGTGGACGTGACTCTCACGCAGGCTCGCGCCGGAGATGCGGACGAAGCGGGCCTTCTCGGTGAAGTCCGGCAGGGTGCGGGCGCCGACGTAGCCCATGGCGGCGCGCAAGCCCCCGGCGAGCTGATGGAGGACGCCGGAGAGCGGCCCCTTGAACGGCACCTGACCCTCGATGCCCTCGGGCACCAGCTTCAGCGTGTCGCGCACTTCCGCCTGGAAGTAGCGATCGGCCGAGCCGCGGGCCATGGCCCCGACCGAGCCCATGCCGCGATAGGCCTTATAGGAGCGGCCCTGGTGGAGGTAGACCTCGCCCGGGCTCTCGTCGGTGCCGGCGAGCAGCGAGCCGATCATCGCGACCGAGGCGCCGGCGGCCAGCGCCTTGGCGAGATCGCCGGAATATTTGATGCCGCCGTCGGCGATCACCGGAATGCCGGCGCCTTGGGCGGCGGCGACCGCGTCCATGATGGCGGTGAGCTGGGGCACGCCGACGCCGGCGACGATGCGGGTGGTGCAGATCGAGCCCGGGCCGATGCCGACCTTGATGGCGTCGGCGCCGGCGTCGATCAGCGCCTTGGCGGCATCCGCCGTGGCGATGTTGCCGGCGAGGATCTGGGTGGTGTTGGAAAGGCGCTTGACCCGCTCGACCATCGCCAGCACGTGCTGGGAATGGCCGTGGGCGGTGTCGACGACGATCAGGTCGCAGCCGGCGTCGATCAGGTGCTCGGCGCGCTCGAAGCCCTTGTCGCCGGTGGTGGTGGCGGCGGCGGCGCGCAGGCGACCCTGGGCGTCCTTGGAGGCGTTGGGATGATTCTGGGCCTTCTCGATGTCCTTCACCGTGACCAGGCCGGTGCAGCGATACTGCTCGTCGACCACCACCAGCTTCTCGATGCGGTGCTTGTGGAGGAGCCGCTTGGCCTCCTCCTGCCCGACGCCTTCCTTGACCGTGATCAGGTTCTCGCGGGTCATCAACTCGTAGACGCGCTGATCGGGATTGGAGGCGAAGCGGACGTCGCGGTTGGTGAGGATGCCGACCAGACGGCCGAGATGGGAGCCGCCGATGCCGCCGTCCTCGACCACCGGAATGCCGGAGATGTGGTAGTGCTTCATCAACCCGAGGGCGTCGGCGAGGGTGGCGTCGGGTCCGATGACGATCGGGTTGACCACCATGCCGCTCTCGAACTTCTTGACCTGACGGACCTGCTCGGCCTGCTCGGCCGGCTCCATGTTGCGATGGATGACGCCGATGCCGCCGGCCTGGGCCATGGCGATGGCGAGGCGCGCCTCGGTGACGGTGTCCATGGCCGAGGAGATGATCGGCAGGATCAGCTCGATCTCCTTGGTCACCCGCGAGCGGATGTCGACCTCGCCGGGCATCACCTCGGAGTGGCCGGGCAGGAGGAGCACGTCGTCGAAGGTCAGGGCTTCGCGGGAATGCGCCGGTTCGTAGAAGGTCGCCATCGCCAACTTCCTCTCGGGAAAATGCGGAAACACCGGCCGCCGGGTCTTTCGGGCACCCGCGACCGGTTCCAAGGTTCGTCCATCGGAGTTGGCGGTGGTCGTTAACACGGAAATGACGAAAGGGGAAGAGAGAGGCGAGATGTCGCGGGTGGTGGACAGCCTTGCACGAAATGTAGGGGGGCACGCCCCGGCGCGCGGTTGACCGCGAGGCCACCGTGGTGTCGCCTCGGACCATGACCGACCCGGCCGAAGAGATCGTCTCGATCT
>JAFHCF010000239.1:0-10486 GCA_048497495.1 Prosthecomicrobium sp. | reverse complement strand
GTCGAGGTGAAGATGCCCGACGATCCGGCGACGCCGCGCGACGTCCTGGTCGAGGGGCCGACCGGCGAATGGGCGCTGCCGCTGCCCGAGCGGGTCGGCGCCGCCGGTGGTCGCGAGACCTGGCGCTTCGATCTCGACGGCGTCCCGCGCGGCGCGACCCTCGCCGGAGCCGAACTGCGCTTCACGCTGCGCGCCGCCGATCGGGTGGTCGAGCAGAAACTCACCCTCGACGCCGCCGCCCCGGCGCCCTAAGTCCAGTCGAGAAGATCGCCGTCGATCGCGCATCCCGAACCGGAGAAGCCCCATGACCATCGCCATCGGCGATCGCCTGCCCGCCGCCACCTTCAAGACCATGATCGACGGCACGGTGAAGGAACTCACCACCGCCGACGTCTTCACGGCCAAGACCGTGGTGCTCTTCGCCGTGCCCGGCGCCTTCACCCCGACCTGTTCCAAGTCGCATCTGCCCGGCTATGTCGCCAACCACGACGCGATCAAGGCCAAGGGCGTCGACACCATCGCGGTGACCGCCGTCAACGACGTCTTCGTCATGGACGCCTGGTCGAAGAGCGCCGACGCCGACGGCAAGGTGCTGTTCCTCGCCGACGGCTCCGCCGCCTTCGCCTCCGCCCTCGGCCTCACGCTCGATCTCGCCGCCGCCGGCATGGGGCTCCGCTCGCAGCGTTGGTCGATGAAGGTCGTGGACGGCGTGGTGAAGGAGATCAACTTCGAGACCCAGCCCGGCGTCGCCGAAATGACCGGCGCGGCCTGCATGCTCGGCCACCTCTGAGGCCGCGATCGCATCACTCGACGATCAGGTCGAGCACCGTCGCGCAAGGCGAGATCTCGACCGGTCCGACCCCGTGCGGCTCGCCGTCGATCTGGATGTGAAGCGGCCGCCCGTCGGTCGCCTCCAACCGGACGGCGGCGACGTCGAGAGCGGTGACGCCCCGCCCGCCTTCGACGCGGCCGAGGACGAGCCGCAGACCGGTGGCGAGGAGGGCCGCGATCCCCGTGTCGGCGAGCGCCACCAGCCTCAGGCCCGGCCGGTCCATCGCCGTCGCCCGGGTCAAGACGAAGGGGCCGCCGTAGTGGCTCGCCTTGGTGACGATCGCCTGGGCGCAGACGAACCGGCATTCGCCGCCCTCCGGCGTCGTCGCCGTCACCGCGATCGTCGGCCGATCGCGAAACCCGAGCTTCACCGCGGAAGTCAGGAAGGCGAGCTTCTTGAAGCGCTTCGTCGCCCGCGCCTCGACCGCGTGGACGATTTCCGCGTCGATTCCGGCCGAGGCCATCAGGAAGAACGGGCACGGCGGCTCGTCGCCGCGCCGCGCCAGCCCGAGGTGGAGCGGTCGCGTCCGCCCCGCGGCGATCGCCGCCGCCAGCCTCTCGACGTCGGTCGGCAGACCGTATTCGTGCGCCAGGACGTTGGCGGTGCCGGCGGGAACCACGGCCAGGCGCGGACGCGGCCCGGCGAGGCGATGCAACGCCCCGACCACCTCGTTGACGCTGCCGTCGCCGCCCGACACCGCGATCACGTCGGCGGTGAGCGAGGCGAGCCGCGCCGCCAGATCGCCCGGCGCCCGGCTGACCACCGTCTCGACCACGAGGCCGCGTCGGCGAAGCCGGCCGGCGAGCCGGTCGAGCAGGGCCATGTCGTGCCGCCCCGCCGCCGGATTGACCAGCAGCGCCACGCGGCGGACGTCGGGCGGGTTGGGCGCGTCGGTCATGTCTCGGTCGCGGTCTCTGGACGGCGCCGGCGATAGGGCTCCATCCCCTCGCGGGCGAGCGCGTCGGCGCGTTCGTTCTCCACATGGCCGGCATGGCCCTTCAGCCAGTGCCAGGAGATGCGGTGATCCGCCAGCGCCGCCTCCAGCCGCTGCCACAGGTCGACGTTCTTCACCGGCTTCTTGTCGGCGGTCTTCCAGCCGTTCTTCTTCCAGCCGTGGATCCAGCCGGTGATGCCGCCCTTGAGATAGTTGGAGTCGGTCCAGATCTCGATGGTGCAGGGGCGTTTCAATGCTTCCAGCGCCATGATCGCCGCCATCATCTCCATGCGGTTGTTGGTGGTGTCGGCCTCGCCGCCCTTGAGCTCCCGTGCGCGCCCGCCCCATTCGAGCAGCGCCCCCCAGCCGCCGGGTCCGGGGTTGCCCGAGCACGCCCCGTCGGTGTGGATCACCACCACGTCGGCGGCCCGCTTCGCCGTCCCGTCCACCTCCGCCTCGCTCATCGCGCCGCCTCGCCCGAGGTGGCGGCGACCGGCTCCAGCCCATAGCCGCGCGCATCGGCGACGGTGCGGTGGAAGCGCAGCTTGCGGTGATACTCGAGCGGATCCTTCGGCCTGACCAGCGCGCCGGGCGGCACGTTGAGCCAGTCGTAGAGCCGGGTCAGCAGGAAGCGCAGCGCCGATCCGCGCGCCAAGAGCGGCAAGGCCGCGATTTCCGCGACGCCCAGCGGCCGCACCCGCTGATAGCCGGCGATCAGCGCCCGTCCCTTGGTCAGGTTGAACGACAGGTCGGTCTCGAAGCACCAGGAATTGACGCAGATCGCCACGTCATAGGCGAGGAAGTCGTCGCAGGCGAAATAGAAGTCGATCAGGCCGGAGAGCCGATCGCCGAGGAAGAAGACGTTGTCGGGGAAGAGGTCGGCGTGGATCACGCCGGCCGGCAGATCCGTCGGCCAGTTCCGCTCCAGGGCGTCGAGTTCGGTCTCGATGTCGGCGGAAAGTCCAAGGGCGACCTCGTCGGCGCGCGCGCTCGATCGCTGCCACAAGGGCCGCCACGACGGCATCGACAGGGCGTTCGGCCGGCGGATGCCGAAATCCCGCCCGGCCAGGTGCATGCGCGCCAGCGCCTCGCCGAGGCGCGCGCAATGGGCCGCCGTCGGCCGCCGTACCCACATGCCCTCGAGAAAGGTGACGAGCGCCGCCGGCCGCCCGGCGAGCGTGCCGAGGCTCGCGCCCGACCGGTCGTGGACGGGGAGGGGACAGCCGAGCCCGCGATCGGCGAGATGTTCCATCAGGCCGAGGAAGAACGGCAGGTCGTTCGGGTTCACCCGCTTCTCGTAGAGGGTGAGGATGAAGTTGCCCGTCGTGGTGTGCAGCAGGAAGTTGGTGTTCTCCACCCCTTCCGCGATGCCCTTGCACGACATCACCGTGCCGATGTCGTAGCCGGCGACGAAGCGCTCCAGCTCCTCGTCGGAGACTTCCGTATAGACCGCCATCGTCTCACTCCGCCGCGTCGTCGCCCGTCGGCTGGCGCCGACCGAGGAGCATGCTGGTGGCAGATCCCGGCCCATCGCGCAATTGGCGCGACGGATCACGCGCGACATCGCGCAACTCGCGCGGCAGGTTGAAGGTGATCGCCTCCTCGGCCGTCGGCACCACCGTCACTCGGACCTGCCAGCGTGTGGCGAAGGCGGCGATCACCTCCTCGACCAACACCTCCGGCGCCGAGGCCCCGGCGGTGATGCCGATGCGCGTCAGCCCGGTGAAGCCGTCGAGGTCGAGATTCGCCGCGCGCTGCAACAAGATGGCGCGCGGACAGCCCTCGCGCTCGGCCACCTCGCGCAGGCGCTGAGAGTTCGACGAGTTGGGCGCGCCGACGACGATCATCGCCTCGACCCGCGGCGCCACCGCCTTCACCGCCTCCTGGCGGTTGGTGGTGGCGTAGCAGATGTCCTGCTTGTGCGGGGCGACGATGGCGGGGAAGCGGGCCGTCAGCACCGCGACGATCTCGGCGGTGTCGTCGAGCGACAGGGTGGTCTGGGTGGTGTAGGCGAGCGGGCCGTCCGGGGGCGTGACGGTCGCCGCGTCCGCCGCGCTCGTCACCAGCGTCACCGCGCCCTCGGGCAGTTGCCCCATGGTGCCGATCACCTCCGGGTGGCCGGTGTGGCCGATCAGCAGCACGTGGCGGCCGTGCTTGTGATGGATCTGCGCCTCGCGATGGACCTTGGTGACCAGCGGGCAGGTGGCGTCGAGCGAGAACAGGTTCAGCGCCGCCGCCGCCGCCGGCACCGACTTCGGCACGCCGTGGGCGGAGAAGATCACCGGGCGCGAGCGGTCGGCGATCTCGTCGATCTCCTCGACGAACACCGCGCCCTTGGCCTTCAGGCTCTCCACCACGAAGCGATTGTGGACGATCTCGTGGCGCACGTAGACCGGCGCGCCGTATTTGATCAGCGCCAGTTCGACGATCTGGATCGCCCGGTCGACCCCGGCGCAGAAGCCGCGCGGCGCGCACATCGAGATGTCGAGGATGGGTTTCTCGGTCATGGAAGGATCGCCGTCGCGCGCAAATTCGATCGGGGGAATAGAGGTAGGCGGGAGGGGGGTGTCAAGCGCGCGGCACCGGCTTTCGCGTCGCCGCAAATCGGAGCCGCCGCCCAGATGCCGCCGAATTGGCATGGAAGAAGCCGTGGCGACAATGGGCGAAGGCTGCTATGGATGGCGGGCTTTCCCAGATCGGCGACAGGAATTTCGAGAGGTCTCATGGTTGCGCGCGTTTCGGGTCGTCGGCATGCCTTGCCCCGGGTCTTCGTCTCTCCTCTGCGTCTCGCGGTTCTCGCCCTGCCCCTGGCGCTCGCCGGTTGCGGCGCGGCGGAAGGCATCGGCGGCAACCTGATGAGCGTCGTGGCGCCGAAGCCCAAGGAGATGGATCCGGCGCTCTACGCCGCCACCCCGGTCTGCCCCAACGTCGACATTCGCGAGGGCACCGAGTTCATGCCGGTGTTCAAGCCCGGCAAGTTCGGCGATCCCGCCTCGATCATGTTCCAGGCCTCGATCCAGCGCGTCGCCCGCGACTGCGACAACGTCGGCGACGACATTCGGGTCCGTGTCGGCGTCGCCGGCCGCGTCCTGTCCGGCCCGACGGGGGCCACCGGCGCCTCCAACGTGCCGATCCGCATCGCCGTCACCGTCGGCGGCAAGGTCATCTATTCCAAGCTCCATCAGGCCTCGGTCGACGTCCAGGCCCCCGATTATTCGGCGCTCTGGTCGGTCGTCGACGACGGCATCGTGCTCTCCGCCGCCGACAGCAAGGAAGCCTCGATCTACGCCGGCTTCGACGGCAAGGGCGACGTCAAAGAAAAGCCGCGCAAGAAGGTCGTGCGCAAGTAAGGGGCGGCCGCTGCCGGTTTTCGAGGCGAAGGTTCGGTTGACGCCTCCCGAGGTTCCTTCTAACGATCGTCTGGTCGGGTTCGAGTCGCGCCCGACGCATGGTGCCGCGGTCCAGGTCGCGGCGCGATGATTTTGCCCCGGCGGGAGAGCCCGGGCCGAGGACGGGGGGTTCCCCGCGATCGGTGCCGGCGCCGAAGGAGAAACCGCCCCGGAAACTCTCAGGCCGACGGACCGCCGCGGGCGAGCGACACTCTGGAAAGCGATCGACGGTCACCGGCCGGCGATCCACCGAAGGAGCAACCGGACACGCCGACGCGGGTCTCGGAAATCTCTCAGGTCATCCGACAGAGGGGGCGCGAACGGATCGATGCGATCCGATCGCTGCCCCGACTCGACCGGACCGGAGTGACGCCCATGACGACGACCCCCGCCGGCGACGGCATTCTCGAGACCCCGCTTCACGACACCCATGTGGCGCTCGGCGCCCGCATGGTGCCCTTCGCCGGCTATTCCATGCCGGTGCAATACCCGACGGGCATTCTCGTCGAGCATCAGTGGACCCGCGCCCACGCCGGTCTCTTCGACGTCTCCCACATGGGCCAGGCCTTCCTCGTCGGCCCCGACCACGAGACCACGGCCGCCGCGCTCGAGGCCCTGGTCCCGGCGGCGATCCGCGAGCTCGCCCCCGGCCGCCAGCGCTATTCGCAGCTCCTGGCGCAAGACGGCGGCATCCTCGACGACCTGATGGTGTCGCGCCCGACCGACGCGCCCGACGGCTGGCTCTTCCTCGTCGTCAACGCCGGCTGCAAGACCGCCGACTATGCCCACATCGCCGCCCACCTGCCGGCCGGCGTCGATCTCCGCACCATCGAGGATCGGGCGCTGGTGGCGCTCCAGGGTCCCGAGGCCGAAGCGGTCCTGACGGGGCTCGGTGCGCCGGTCGCGGCGATGAAGTTCATGGACGCGCGCCCGATGACGCTTCTCGGCGCCGCCGTCCACGTCTCGCGCTCCGGCTACACCGGCGAGGACGGCTTCGAGATCTCGGTGGCGCAAGCCGACGCCGTCCGCCTGTGGAACGCGCTCCTCGCCGACGAACGGGTCAAGCCGATCGGCCTCGGCGCCCGCGACAGCCTGCGGCTCGAGGGGGGCCTGTGCCTCTACGGCCACGACATCGACACCACGACCAGCCCGATCGAGGCGGCGCTGGAATGGTCGATCCAGAAGCGCCGCCGCCAGGACGGCGGTTTCCCCGGCGCGGCCCGCATTCAGGCCGAACTGGCGAACGGCCCGGCGCGCCGCCGCGTCGGCCTCGCCTTCGACGGCCGCCAGCCGGCCCGCGAGGGCGCCGAGATCGCCACCAAGGACGGCCGCGTCGTCGGCCGCGTCACCTCCGGCGGCTTCGGCCCGACCCTCGGCGCGCCGCTCGCCATGGGCTATGTCGAGGCCGGCCTCGCCGTCCCCGGCACCGAACTCGACGTGTCGGTGCGTGGCAAGCCGCTTCCCGCCCGCGTCGTCGCGATGCCTTTCGTTCCCGCCGGCTTCCGGCGCTGATCCCCTCGACGAGACCTCTGGAGACCACGTCATGAAGCTCTACACCAAGGACCACGAATGGGTGGTCGTCGACGGCGACGTCGCCACCTTCGGCATCACCACCTACGCCCAGGAACAGCTCGGCGACGTCGTCTTCGTCGAGGTGCCGGATGTCGGCAAGAAACTCGAGAAGGGCGCCGAAGCCGCCGTGGTCGAATCGGTCAAGGCGGCGAGCGAGGTCTACGCGCCGCTCGCCGGCGAGGTGATCGAGGCCAACACCAGGCTCGGCGACGACCCCGGTCTGGTCAACCTCGAGCCGGAGACCGCCGGCTGGTTCGCCAAGATCCGTCTGGCGCCGGGCACCGACACCTCGGATCTGATGGACGAAGCCGCGTATCAGGCCTTCGTCCAGTCGCTGTGAGGGGAGGGGTCGCGCCGAGGGGGGCGGCGTTGCGCGCCTCGCGGCGCAAGACTTGGAGAGACCACTTCTCCTCCCCGTCATCCCTGGGCTCGACCCGGGGACCCAAAGGCCTCTCCGCCCGGGGGTGGGTGCTCCTGGGTGGCCGGGTCGAGCCCGGCCATGACGGGTGGAGAGGTGGGAGGTCACCGCGCCCCACCGCCCCCCGGCCGCGGGCCGGCCTTCCCTTCTCCCCTCGCGGGAGAGGGTGCCCGAAGGGCGGATGAGGGGTCTGGGCCTCTCCACTTGCTCCGTGCTCGCGGGTCGGCCGGGTTGCCGCTTCGCGGCGCCCCCTCATCCGGCGCTGGCGCGCCACCTTCTCCCGCGAGGGGAGAAGGGAAGTGCCCGCATCCACTGTCCGCCGTTCCGCCGACCGATCCCGAAAGGTCTCTCCATGCGCTACCTGCCACTGACCGCCGACGACCGCGCCGACATGCTCGCGCGCATCGGCGTCGCGACCGTCGATGATCTCTATGCCGATGTGCCCGCCGACGAGTTGCTCGACCATCTCCTCGACCTGCCGAGCGCCAAGGGCGAGCTCGAGGTCGAACGCGCGATGTCGCGCATGGCGGCGAAGAACACGGTGGCCGGCGACGTGCCGTTCTTCGTAGGCGCCGGCGCCTATCGCCACCACGTGCCGGCGACGGTCGATCACCTGATCCAGCGCTCGGAGTTCCTCACTTCCTACACGCCCTATCAGCCCGAGATCACCCAGGGCACCCTCCAGGTGCTGTTCGAGTTCCAGACCCAGGTCGCGGAACTCACCGGCATGGAGGTCGCCAACGCCTCGATGTACGACGGCTCGACCGGCGCGGCGGAAGCCGTGCTGATGGCCCATCGCGTCACCCGGCGGAAGAAGGCGGTGGTCTCCGGCGGGCTCCATCCCCATTACGGCGCGGTGATCCGCACCATCTCCGGTCTCGCCGGCGACACCGTCCTCGACCTCGCCGCCGATCCGGCCGGCACCGAGGATATCCTCGCGCGGATCGACGCCGACACCTCCTGCGTCGTCGTCCAGTCGCCGACCGTCTTCGGTCACATCGTCGATCTCGCCCCGATCGCCGAGAAGGCCCATGCCGTCGGCGCGCTGATGATCGCCGTCGTCACCGAGGTGGTGTCGCTCGGCGCCATCGAGCCGCCGGGCGCCCAGGGCGCCGACATCGTCGTCGCCGAGGGCCAGAGCCTCGGCAATCCGCTCGGCTTCGGCGGCCCCTATGTCGGGCTCTTCGCCACCCGGTCGAAATACGTCCGCCAGATGCCCGGGCGGCTGTGCGGCGAGACCGTCGACGCCGAGGGCAAGCGCGGCTTCGTGCTGACGCTGTCGACCCGCGAGCAGCACATCCGCCGCGAGAAGGCGACGTCGAACATCTGCACCAATTCCGGCCTCTGCGCGCTGGCCTTCTCGATCCACGCGACGCTGCTCGGCGAGGCGGGGCTCACCCGGCTCGCGGCGCTGAACCACGAGGCGGCGATCGAGACGGCGGAGGCGCTGGCGAACCTCCCCGGCGTCGCGGTGCTCAACGAGACCTTCTTCAACGAGTTCACGGTGAAGCTGCCGGTCCCCGCCGCCCCGCTGGTCGAGCGACTGGCCGCCGACGGCATCCTCGCCGGCGTGCCCGTCTCCCGCCTCGTGCCCGGCGCCGGTCTCGACGATCTCCTCATCGTCGCCGTCACCGAGACCGTCACCGCCGATGATCGCGCCGCGCTGGTCGCCGCGATCTCCGCCGCGATTTGAGAAGGATCGACCCGATGCTCAACGACCAGGGCCGTCCGACCCGCCCCGAAACCATCTCCGCCGCCGCCGCTTCCCCGACCTTCACCGGCAATCGCGCCCTCGACCTGGAAGAGGCGCTGATCTTCGAGATCGGCCGCGCCGACACCACCGGCGTCGATCTGCCGGCGCCGAAGGGGGCCAAGTCGCGTCTCGGGCAGCATGCCCGCAAGACCCCGCCCGCGCTCCCCGGCCTGACCGAGCCGGAGACGATGCGCCATTACGTCCGGCTGTCGCGCAAGAACTATTCGATCGACGCCGGGCTCTATCCGCTCGGCTCCTGCACCATGAAGCACAACCCGCGTCTCAACGAGAAGATGGCGCGGCTGGCCGGCTTCGCCGACATCCATCCGCTGCAACCGGTGTCGACCGTCCCCGGCGCCCTCGACCTCATCGCCGAACTCGGCCGCTGGCTGATGGTGCTGACCGGCATGCAGGCGGTGGCCATGAGCCCGAAGGCCGGCGCCCACGGCGAACTCGCCGGCATGGCGGCGATCAAGGCGGCCCTGAAGGCACGCGGGCTCGACAAGCCGGTGGTCTTGGTGCCGGAGAGCGCCCACGGCACCAACCCGGCGACAGCCGCGCTGCTCGGCTTCGAGGTGCGGTCGGTCCCGGCGCGCGCCGACGGCACGGTCAGGGTCGAGGACGTGCGCGCCGCGATCGACGAACGGGTCGGCGCCATCATGCTGACCAACCCCAACACCTGCGGCATCTTCGAGCCCGAGGTGGTGGAGATCGCCGCCGCGATCCACGAGGCCGGCGGCTATTTCTACGCCGACGGCGCCAACTTCAACGCCATCGTCGGCAAGGTCCGCCCCGGCGACTTCGGCGTCGACGCCATGCACATCAACCTGCACAAGACCTTCTCCACCCCCCACGGCGGCGGTGGTCCCGGCGCCGGCCCGGTGGTGCTCTCCGAGCGGCTCGCCGCCTTCGCGCCCTATCCCTTCGTCCGGCTCGAGGCCGGCCGGCCGGTGCTGGTGGAGGACGCGAGCGCGACCCGCGAGGGCGAGGCGCCCTTCGGCCGGCTCACCGCCTTCCACGGCCAGATGGGCATGTTCACCCGCGCCTATGCCTACATGCTCTCCCACGGCGCCGACGGCCTGCGCCAGGCCTCGGAGGACGCGGTGCTCTCGGCCAACTACCTGCGCGCCTGCCTCTGCGACCTGATGAGCCTGCCCTTCCCCGATCACCCGTCGATGCACGAGGTGCTGTTCGACGACCGCTTCCTGGAGGGGACGGGGGTGACCACCCTCGACTTCGCCAAGGCGATGATCGACGAGGGCTACCACCCGATGACCATGTATTTCCCGCTGGTCGTCCACGGCGCCATGCTGATCGAGCCGACCGAGAGCGAGAGCAAGGCCTCGCTCGATCTCTTCGCGGCGACCCTGCGCGATCTGGTGATGGCGGCCAAGCGCGGCGACACCGAGCGCTTCACCCAGGCCCCGAGGTTTGCCCCGCGCCGCCGGCTCGACGAGACCCGCGCGGCGAGATCGCCGAAGCTCAAGTGGGAGGCGCCGAAGGCGGAGGCGTGAGGGGACGGAGCGGTACCGTAGGGCGGAATAGGCGCAGCCGTATTCCGCCATCGGCGGTCGCGGCGGAATACGGC
>JAFHCF010000238.1:0-11109 GCA_048497495.1 Prosthecomicrobium sp. | reverse complement strand
GGCCGCCGCCGCGGCCGCCACCGCCGCCGTTGCCGCCGCGGCTGCTGCGGCCGCCGCCGCCGCCGAGCCGGCCCCGGTCGAGGCGACGACCGCCCCGACCTCCGCCGCGCGTCCGGTCCGCAAGGGCGCGGACGAGGAAGACGACGAGCCCCGTCGTGGCGTCGCTCCGCGCGGTCCCATGCCGGCCGGCCGCAAGATGGTCGCGCCGCCGCCGCCCAAGCCGACCCGCGCCAAGGTTGACGACAAGGCCCCGCGCGGCAAGCTCACCGTCGTCACCGCCCAGACCCAGGACGAGGACGCCGATGGCCGTGGCCGTTCGGTCGCCGCCTTCAAGCGTCGCGTCCAGCGCCAGCAGCGCCGGATGCAGTCCTTCGAGCCGCGCGAGAAGATTTCCCGTGAAGTGATCCTCCCCGAGACGATCACCATCCAGGAACTCTCCAACCGCATGGCCGAACGCGGCGTCGACGTCATCAAGCTCCTGATGAAACAGGGGCAGATGCTCAAGATCAACGACATCATCGACGCCGACATGGCGCAGCTGATCGCCGAGGAGATGGGCCACACCGTCAAGCGCGTCGCCGAGTCCGACGTCGAGGAAGGCCTGTTCACGGTCATCGAGGACGAGGCCGGTCTCATCACCCGTCCGCCGGTGGTGACCATCATGGGCCACGTCGACCACGGCAAGACGTCGTTGCTCGACGCCATCCGCATGACCAAGGTGGCGGCCGGAGAAGCCGGCGGCATCACCCAGCACATCGGCGCCTATCAGGTCGAGAGCCACGGTCAGAAGATCACCTTCATCGACACCCCCGGCCACGAGGCGTTCACCGCCATGCGGTCGCGCGGCGCCAAGGCCACCGACATCGTCATCCTGGTGGTGGCGGCGGACGACGGCGTGATGCCGACCACGGTCGAGGCGATCAACCACACCCGCGCCGCCGGCGTGCCGATCATCGTGGCGATCAACAAGATCGACAAGCCGAACGCCGACCCGGCGCGCGTCCGCAACGCCCTGCTCCAGCACGAGATCGTGGTGGAATCGCTCGGTGGCGACACGCTCGAGGTCGAGGTTTCGGCCAAGCAGCGCCTGAACCTCGACAAGTTGCTCGAGGCGATTCTGCTGCAGACCGAAGTGCTCGAACTGAAGGCCAATCAGGACCGCCCGGCCGAAGGCACCGTCATCGAAGCCAAGCTCGACAAGGGCCGTGGTCCGGTGGCGACCGTGCTGGTCCAGCGCGGCACCCTCAAGGTCGGCGACATCCTCGTCGCCGGTCCGGCCTGGGGCCGCGTCCGCGCCCTGCTCAACGACCAGGGCGCCGCCGAACGCGACGCCGGTCCGTCGACCCCGGTCGAGGTCCTCGGCTTCCAGGAGACCCCGGAAGCCGGCGATCGCTTCGCCGTGGTCGAGAACGAAGCCCGTGCCCGCGAGGTCGCCGACTACCGTCAGCGTCTCAAGCGCGAGAAGGCCCAGGCCCGTGGCTCCTCGGCCCGCGGCTCGCTGACCGAGATGATGAACCAGCTGAAGTCGACCGGCCGCAAGGAGTTCACTCTGGTCGTCAAGGGCGACGTGCAGGGTTCGCTCGAGGCGATCGTCGGGGCGCTGGAGAAGCTCGGCAACGACGAGGTCCGCGCCCGCGTCATCCATGGTGGCGTCGGTGGCATCACCGAGTCCGACGTGTCGCTGGCCTCGGCCTCCAACGCCGCGATCATCGGCTTCAACGTCCGCGCCTCGAAGGAGGCCCGCGAGGCGTCCGAGCGCGAGGGCGTCGAGATCCGCTACTACAATATCATCTACGACCTGGTCGACGACGTGAAGAAGGCGATGAGCGGCATGCTCACGCCGGAAATCCGCGAGACCATGCTCGGCAACGCCCGCATCCTGGAGATCTTCGCGGTCTCCAAGGTCGGCAAGGTCGCCGGCTGTCTGGTCACCGACGGCACGGTCGAGCGCGGCGCCTCCGTCCGCCTCATCCGCGACAACGTCGTCATCCACGAAGGCAAGCTCAGCCAGCTCAAGCGCTTCAAGGACGACGCCAAGGAAGTCCAGGCCGGCCAGGAATGCGGCATGTCCTTCGAGGCCTATCAGGACATGCGCGCCGGCGACGTCATCGAGTGTTACCGCGTCGAAGAGATCGCCCGGTCGCTCTGACCCGGCATTCGGGCGAAAAGGGCGGTGTCCTCGGATACCGCCCGAGCCCTGGTTTCAACCTCGCTCGGGTCCGAACCCTGACGAAGGATCTCCATGTCCGAGACGTTCACCTTCCGCATGGCGCGCGCGGATTGGGTCGCTCTGTCGACCACCGTCACCCACCGCCCGCTCGCCTTCCGCCTCGCCCTGATCGTCGCCATGCTGTCGCTGACGACCGTGGTGATGGCGCTGGTGTCGAGCGCCGACCCCACCGTCGGCACCCTCCTCGCCGATGCCCTGCGCGGCGGCTCGCAGTGGTATCCCTTCCACGGCTTCGTCGCCCTGGTCGTCCTCGGCATTCTCTTCCGTCACCGTCTGGTCGGCTTCAACGCCGCCGCCGGCTACGGTCGCATGCCGCTCGCCGACAAGGAACTGAAGGTCGAGATGGCCGAGGCCGACGTCCACGTCACCGCCGACGGCTTCGACTGGCGCTTCCCCTGGGCCGCCGTCGGCCGGACGGTGGAGACCGCCACCCATCTCGTGCTCGCCACCGGCGGCCGCGAGGGCCTGCCGATCCCGCGCTCAGCCTTCACCGACGCGCCCGCCTACGAGCGGGTCCGCGCCTTCGTCCTCGCTCATCTCGTCGAGGGAGCCAGCCATGAACGCCACTGAACAAGGCCCGTCACAGCGTCAATTGCGCGTCGGCGAGATCATCCGCCATGCGCTGGCCGAGATTCTCGCCCAGGGCAAGATCTCCGATCCCGACCTCGACGGCGTCATCATCTCGGTGGCGGAAGTCCGGATGTCGCCGGATCTCAAGAACGCCACCGCGCTGGTGATGCCGCTCGGCGGCCGCAACATCGACCGCGCCATGACCGGCCTGGAACGCTCGCGCAAGTGGCTGCGCGGTCAGGTCGCCCGCCGGGTGAACCTCAAGTTCGCGCCGGAACTGCGCTTCCGCCTCGACACTCGCTACGACGACGACGACCGCGTCACCACCGTCCTCCATGCCCCCGTGGTGGCCCACGATCTCGGCAAGGACGACGGCGAGGGCGAATGACCCCGGGTCTCGGGCGGCGCCGCCGCGGCTGCCGCGCCCCGAGACCGAGCGAACTCCACGAAGGCATTCGGAACATGGCCCGCAAGAAGAAATTCGACGACGTCCACGGTTGGATCGTGCTCGACAAACCGGTCGGCGTCACCTCGACCCAGGCCGTCGGCCGCCTGAAGCGGCTGTTCCACGCCAACAAGTGCGGCCATGCCGGCACCCTCGACCCGCTCGCCTCCGGCCTGTTGCCGATCGCCTTCGGCGAGGCGACGAAGACGGTGTCCTTCGTCATGGACGGCACCAAGGTCTATCGCTTCACCGTCCGCTGGGGCGCCCAGACCTCGACCGACGACACCGAGGGCGAGGTGATCGCCACCGCCGACCACCGCCCGTCGAAGGCGGAGATCGAGGCGATCCTTCCCGAGTTCATCGGCGAGATCATGCAGGTGCCGCCGAAGTTCTCGGCCATCAAGATCGGCGGCGAGCGCGCCTACGATCTCGCCCGCGACGGCGAGGATGTGGTGCTCGAGGCGCGGCCGATCGAGATCCTCGATCTCGGCCTGGTCGAGGTTCCCGACACCGACACCGCCGTCTTCGACTGCGAATGCGGCAAGGGCACCTATGTGCGGGCGCTGGCCCGCGACATGGGGCTGCGGCTCGGCACCCGCGGCCATGTGGTGGGCCTGCGCCGCGTCGTCGTCGGCCCCTTCGAGGAAGACGACATGATCCCGCTCGCCGACATCGAGCAGGCGGTCGAGGCGGGCGGGCTCGACGCGGCGCGCGCGCATCTGCGCCCGATCGAGGCGGGCCTCGCCGAGGTCACCGAAGTGCCGGTCAACCGTGACGCCGCCGCGCGCCTGCGCCGGGGCCAGTCGGTGATCCTGCGCGGCCGCGACGCGCCGGCCGAGGAGGACGCCGTCTACGCCACCTGCGCCGGCGAACTGGTCGCCATCGGCGAGATCGACCGCGGCGAACTGGTGCCGCGTCGGGTCTTCGTGATGGGCGGCGACTGAGCCCGCCCGCCCTCAGCGCGGAATGCAGTCGGCGACTTCCGGGGACTGGGCGGCGCGGCGGGCGATGATCCCGGCCACCCGCCGCATCCCCGCCGACGGCTTCGCCGGGTTGCGCCGGTGCGGGTTGGGCAGCGTCACGGCGAGCAGAGCCGCCTCGCGCCCGCCGATTCGCTCGGCGCCGTGGCGGAAGGCGCGCCGGGTGCCGGCCTCGATGCCGAATTCGCCGTCCGGGCCCCATTCGGCGATGTTGAGATAGATCTCCAGGATCCGCGCCTTCGGCCAGACGAGATCGATCGCCAGGGCGATCGGGATCTCGATCGCCTTGCGCACATAGCTGCGGCCGTTCCACAGGAACAGGTTCTTCGCCACCTGCATGGTCAGGGTGGAGCCGCCGCGCTTGGGCCCGTCCTCGTCGTCGATCACGTCCATCAACTCGACCCAGTCGATCCCGTGATGCCGGCAGAATTCGGTGTCCTCCGAGGCGATCACCGCCGTGATCAGTCGCCGGTCGACCGTGCCGATCGGCCGCCAGATCCGTTCGACCCGCGCCCCCGTGACCCATCGCGCCGCCATCAGGGTGGAGGTCGGCGGCAGAAAGCGCCAGGCCGCCACCAGGACGACGAAGATCGCCGCGAGACCTGCCGCGGCGAGGACGAGGACGCCGAGGAGGCGGCGGAGGGCGGCGACGGCGAACATCGTTCCAACCTGCCTCGGCGGGCCGGAGAAGTCGAGGCGTTCGGCCATCGGGGAAGCCCCTCGGCGACATTCCGCTGGCGCCTGCCGGTGGTTTCGTGCATAAGGGCGGCGCGCCGACCCCGCTGGACGACATCCCGGCGGGGCCATGTCCGTTTGTCTCACCCGAAAGGATGATATTCGATGTCGATCACGGCAGAACGCAAGCTCGAACTGATCAAGCAGTACGCGACCACCGAAGGCGACACCGGTTCGCCGGAAGTCCAGGTGGCGGTCCTGACCGAGCGCATCGTCAATCTGACCGAGCACTTCAAGACCCACGCCAAGGACAACCATTCCCGCCGCGGTCTGCTGAAGATGGTCTCGACCCGCCGCTCGCTCCTCGACTACGTCAAGTCGAAGGACGTGGCCCGTTACAAGACCCTGATCGAGCGTCTCGGCCTGCGTCGCTGACGTCCGAAGCGGTCGTCGCCTCGCGCGGCGACCCGCCGACGCTCTGAAGCTCGCGGACGGCGACGATCGACGTCGCCGTCCGGTCCACCGGCGGGCGACATGACGCCGCCCCCTTCGAACGCTCCGCCGTCGCGGCCCGATCCACGGGCGCCGGCGGAGAGACAACCAGAAGGGCCATGGCAGGATCGCCGGACGTTCTCCTCGGCACCCCGTGTCTCGACGCGGCTCTCGACGAGAACCTCTTGCCGTCTTGCCCATGGCTCCCGTGCAGTCCCTGCACACGAGGAACCGAAGACACATGTTCCACATCCATCGCGAAGTTTTAGAATGGGCCGGCCGCACGCTGGTCCTCGAGACCGGCAAGGTCGCCCGCCAGGCCGACGGCGCCGTCCTCGTCACCTACGGCGAAACCACCGTTCTGGCGACCGTCGTCGCCGCCAAGGAGCCCAAGCCCGGCCTGGACTTCTTCCCGCTCACCGTCAACTACCAGGAAAAGGCCTTCGCCGCCGGCAAGATCCCGGGCGGCTACTTCAAGCGCGAGGGCCGGCCGTCCGAAGCCGAGACCCTGATCTCGCGCCTGATCGATCGCCCGATCCGCCCGCTCTTCGTCTCGGGCTTCAAGTGCGAGACCCAGGTGATCATCACCGTTCTCTCCCATGATCTCGAGAACGCCCCCGACATCGTCGGCATGGTCGCGGCCTCCGCCGCCCTGACGCTCTCCGGCGTGCCCTTCATGGGCCCGATCGGCGCCGCCCGCGTCGGCTGGATCGACGGTGAATACGTCCTCAACCCGGTGCTCGATTCCGAGGTCGACAACAGGCTCGATCTGGTCGTCGCCGGCACCCACGACGCGGTGATGATGGTCGAATCGGAAGCCAAGGAGCTGTCCGAGGAGATCATGCTCGGCGCCGTGATGTTCGGCCACGCCGGCTTCCAGCCGGTGATCGAGGCGATCATCCGCCTCGCCGAGAAGGCCGCCAAGGAGCCGCGCGACTTCACCGCGCCGGATCTCTCCGCCGTCGAGGCGGCGGTGCTCGAGATCGCCGAGGCCGATCTGCGCGAAGCCTACAAGAACACCGTCAAGCAGGATCGCTACAAGGCGGTCGACGCCGTCAAGGCCAGGGTCATGGCCGAGATGTTGCCTGTCGACGGCGAGCCCAGGTTCGACAAGGACAAGGTCGTCGCCACCTTCAAGGAAGTCCAGGCCAAGATCGTGCGCTGGAACATCCTCGACACCGGCTTCCGCATCGACGGCCGCGACCTGACCACCGTCCGCCCGATCGTGGCGGAGGTCGGCATCCTGCCGCGCGCCCACGGTTCGGCGCTGTTCACCCGCGGCGAGACCCAGGCTCTGGTCGTCGCCACGCTGGGCACCGGCGAGGACGAGCAGTTCGTCGACGCGCTCGCCGGGACCTACAAGGAGCACTTCATGCTCCACTACAACTTCCCTCCCTACTCGGTCGGCGAGACCGGCCGCATGGGATCCCCCGGCCGTCGTGAAATCGGCCACGGCAAGCTCGCCTGGCGCGCCATTCACCCGGTCCTGCCGGTCAAGCACGAGTTCCCCTACACCATCCGCCTGGTGTCGGAGATCACCGAGTCGAACGGCTCCTCGTCGATGGCCACCGTCTGCGGCTCCTCGCTCGCCCTGATGGACGCCGGCGTGCCGTTGAAGCAGCCGACCGCCGGCATCGCCATGGGCCTGATCAAGGAAGGCGAGCGCTTCGCCGTCCTCACCGACATCCTCGGCGACGAGGATCACCTCGGCGACATGGACTTCAAGGTGGCCGGCACCAGCGAGGGCGTGACCTCGCTGCAGATGGACATCAAGATCGCCGGCATCACCGAGGAGATCATGAAGGTCGCCCTCGCCCAGGCGAAGGACGGTCGCATCCACATCCTCGACGAGATGTCGAGGGCGCTGACCTCGGCCCGCCCCGAGCTCGGCGAGCACGCCCCGCGCATCGAGTCCTTCAAGATCCCGACCGACAAGATCCGTGAAGTGATCGGCTCGGGCGGCAAGGTGATCCGCGAGATCGTCGAGAAGACCGGCGCCAAGGTCGACATCCAGGACGACGGCACCGTCAAGATCTCTTCCGCCGACCAGAAGAAGATCAAGGCGGCGGTCAACTGGGTGAAGTCCATCGCGGCCGAGCCCGAGCTGAACGCGATCTACGAAGGCACGGTCGTCAAGTGCATGGAGTTCGGCGCCTTCGTGAACTTCTTCGGTTCGCGTGACGGTCTGGTCCACATCTCGCAGCTCGCCCCCCGCAAGGTCGCCAAGGTGACCGACGTGGTCAAGGAAGGCCAGAAGGTGTGGGTCAAGCTGCTCGGCTTCGACGAGCGCGGCAAGGTTCGCCTGTCGATGAAGATCGTCGACCAGGAGACCGGCCTCGAGATCAAGCAGGAAGAGGGCGAAGCCCCCGCCGAGTGATCGGCTTTCCTCTCCTCGTGAGTCCTACGAAGGGCGCCCTTTGGGGCGCCCTTCTTCTTTTTGATATAAGGTGTAAATTGCCGCCGAACTTCAACCGGGAGGTGCGAGATGCGATTCGTTATCAAGCCTGTGTTCTGGAACGCAAATGAATATACCAAACCTTCTGGGTTTAGGGCGCAGGCGGGATGGCCTAAAGAAAATGGATACGGTCATGAAGAGTGGAATAACGCACCTTTTATGACGTATACTGACAATGGTTTATTATATAAAGTCTTTCATACTGAATACATATGGAAGGATGTTAAAAATTACAAAGATATTATATTATTTCAGGTTGCATCGCATGATGGAGTACAGGAGTTAGTATCAGTTTCTGGCCTACCAATCAGCCTTCATTTTGATGATGAGAAGCGATTGGAAATCGCAAATACACTAAACTCGAAGCAGATGTCGAGCGATGCATGGTCTGTTGTGCAAGTTAAAGAGGCCGAAAATAATAGACGATCTTATGAAAAATTTGAAAAAATATGGAATAAAAACTTTCATTGGATACCAAATTGGCTGTGTTTGAATAGTCAGTTTTTTGTCCCAAGTCCTGGATGCCTATTAGATTTAGATTCTGTATTTGGTGGACGGCGGACCATCTCAAGATATAGTACATTCCAGAGTATAACGCAAAAACAAGCGCAAAAAATAATGGGCTCAATCCCGGAATCGCAGAGAAATTCCGCATACGATTGTGTTCTTTCGATGATTAACGGCAACTATATCGAATCATCGAACGATTTCACCTCTTTGTTAGAAGCTGATTTAGACGCTATAATTTACAGTAAATCTCTTTCTGAGACCGATAAGAAAACGTTAGTTCTATCTAGAATCGGCCAAGGATTGTTCAGAAATCAGGTTCTCGATCTTAATGGCGCGCGCTGCGCCGTGACCGGCTGTTGTCAACCAGAGGTGATCATTGCCTCTCATATAAAACCATGGTGTAAATCGAACAACGAAGAACGTCTTGATCCAAAAAATGGTCTGCCATTATCAGCAAACCTTGATCGCTTATTCGATTCGGGCTTAATATCATTTGACAATAAGGGTTACATCATCTTATCAAGTAAGATTAAGAAACGCCAATTAGAAATAATTGGTATATCAAAGGGTGCGCGCTTGCTTAAATCATTGGATGTAAGACAGCTAGAGTACATGAAGTATCACAGGGATAACATATTTAGAAAATAGAACGTCAAGGCATCTGTTCTCTGCTTTGACGTTTTGTGTAGTCATGCATATTGCATGGATCTCGTGTAGAAATCAGGACCCCTGATGCTCGATACACCCGACGTCGCCCGCTTCGCCGAGGTCCTCGACATCTGGTTCGGCGCCCTTCGCGATGCCGTCGCGGTCGGCCCCGACGATCCCCACCCACGCCTGTGGTTCGGCAAGGACGCGGCGGTCGACCGCGATCTCGCCGCCCGTTTCGGCGATCTGCCTGACCGCGTCGCCGCCCTGGCGCGCGCCGGCTGGCGCCCGTCCGACGGCGAGACCGCGCTGGCGGTGGTCGTCGCCCTCGACCAGTTGCCCCGCAACATCCATCGCGGTGGCGCGGCGATGTACGCACACGACGATCTCGCCGTGACCATGAGCCGTCACGCCGCCGCCCTCTCCGAGCCGCTCGCCGGCGATCTCTATCGGGCGAGCTTCCTCCACATGCCGCTGATGCATTCCGAGCACCTCGCCGATCAGGACGAGATGGTCACCCGCTTCGATGCGATCACCCGCGAAGCCGAGCGCCGGGCCTCGCCCAATCTCGCCTATTTCCGCAATGCCCTCGACTTCGCCCACCGCCACCGCGACATCGTCGCCCGCTTCGGCCGCTTCCCCCACCGCAACGTCCTCCTGGGACGGATTTCGACGCCGGAGGAGGAGGCCTTCCTGAAGGAGGACGGGAGTTCGTTCTGAAAGACGGCGAGGGATGATTGCGCCATTGCCTCCCCTCTCGTTTTCCTCGACAGTCCGGCCCCATGACCGAACCGATCATCGATCTCCTCGTCCTCGGCTGGGGTTATTCCGCCCGCCACGGCGCCGCCTGCCTCGAGCCGGATCTGCGCTCGCTCGTCACCACGGCGCGTGAGCCGGCCAAGGCCGAACGCCTCGCCGCCTCCGGCCTCGCCGTCGTTCGCCTCGACGCGACGGACGCCGACGCCCGCCTCGCCGAGGCGGTGGCCGCCGCCTCCCACATCCTCGTCTCGGCCGGGCCGAGCGAGGCCGGCGATCCGTTCCTCGCCCGCCTCGCCCCGGCGCTCCGCGCCGCCGCCGGCAAGACGAAATGGATCGGCTATCTCTCCACCGTCGGCGTCTACGGCAATGCCGAGGGCGGCCTCGTCGACGAGACGACGATGCCGGAGCCTGCCTCCGACCGCACCCGCTGGCGCGTCGCCGCCGAGCGCGCGTGGCAAACGCTCGGCCGCGAGACGGCCGTGCCGGTGGCGATCCTGCGCCTCGCCGGCATCTACGGGCCCGGCCGCAACGCCTTCGTCAATCTCGAGCGCGGCACGGCGCGGCGCATCATCAAGCCGGGGCAGATGTTCAATCGCATCCGGGTCGAGGACATCGGCCGGGCGATCGCGGCCGCCGCCCGCGCCCGCCTCGACGGCGTCCTCAACGTCTCCGACGACGAACCGGCGCCGCCCCAGGATCCGATCTGCTTCGCCGCCGACCTCATGGGCATAGCTCCGCCGCCCGAGATCCCCTTCGAGACGGCGAGCTTCTCCCCGCTGGCGCTGAGCTTCTGGGGCGAGAGCAAGCGGGTCGGAAATGCTCGCCTGCGCGGGCTCGTCGGGGATCTCGTCTACCCGACCTATCGCGAGGGGCTCGGCGCCCTGTGGCGCGAGGCGAACTGGCGCGGTGACCCTGAGGACCAGGAAGACGCCAGCCCGAAGTTCCGTCGCTGACCCGAGGTGATCGCGGCGTCGAGGCTCGCCCCGCCCCGGCCCGTGGTTTCGATGCTCCGAGGTCGTCGACCCGTTTCCCGACCGGCGCGGTCGGCAGGCGAACAAGTGCGTGGAAATCCGAACCGTGCCTTGATGCGCGACGCTTCCGCCGCCCATCCTCGCCGCCCGTCCGCGTCGGACGTCGTTCCCGTCCCTTCGGAAGTCTCGCGCCCATGCCCACGACCCTGCCGCCGCTCGCCTCTCCCGTCGTCCGTTGGGACCTCCACGACGGCGTCGCCCTCGTCACCATCGACAATCCGCCGGTCAACGCCGCCTCCCGCGACGTCCGCGCCGGACTGATCGAGGCGATCGAGCGGGCCGCGTCGCTCGACGTGGTCGAGGCGGTGGTGATC
>JAFHCF010000237.1:0-10348 GCA_048497495.1 Prosthecomicrobium sp. | reverse complement strand
CGCCGATCGGCGCGAGGGGAATGTCGACCGGCGCGCCGTTCGCCACCTGCATCACCAAGGGGCCCGGGGCCTTCAGAACCGGCAGCAATTCCCTGGCGATCTTGCGCAGGACCACGGCATCCGCGTCGAGTTCGGCGGTGAAGGACGGCCCGCCGTCGCCCGTCTCGACCTTGCCGTCGACGACGTAGTCGCCATCCGGCACCGAGAGCACGAGTTGGGCATCGGGCCCGCCCTCCGGCGGACCGTCGACACCTCTCGACATCACCAGGAATTCGTCGACGTCGCGCAGGCAGCCGATGACCAGGAGGCGCGGGCCGTCGCCCGCCGCCACATATTTGAGGAAGGCGCGGCCGCGCGGATCGACCGCGACCGACCAGCCCGGCGGATCGCCGGGATCGGCCCGCGCGGGGGCGGCGGAGGACGCCAGCGTCAGGGCGGCGGCGGGCACGACCGTGGACAGGGCGAGAGCTGCGAGACCGACCTTCTCGAGGACTGAGCGCGACATCGAAACCTCCATCGTCCCGAGGCCTTCAGCGATCGATCGGCGCGCCGCTCCGTCAGTCGAGGAACGGCAGGCCGGCGCAGACCAGCTTGCCGGTGCGGGCGTCGACGACGATCCAGCCGTCGATCCGACTATCCTCGTTGTTCTTTGGCTTTTCGATGACCACCCGGAAGGCCCAGACCGGGGCATCGCCGCCGCCGCAGACGGTCGCCTTGCGGGTCGTGCGACGACGTTCGGTGATGTTGGCCGCGACTTGGGACTCGGTGTCGCCGTAGGGGTCGCCCTTCAGGATGGCGACGGCCTTGGCGAGGGCCTGCTTCTCCGTGAGATCCGCGGCGAGGGCGGACGTCGTGCCGGCGAGAAGACCGGCGAGGACGAGGATCGAGAGCGAACGCGAGGTCATGATCGCATCCTCCGGCCGGGTGCCCTGCCGCCGCGACGCGCCGAGGCGCTCGAGGGATGTCCCGACGCCCGACAGTCTACCACCGCCGCACCCCCGGCGCGACGCGCGATCGGTCTCAGGCGGTGCGCTCGAAGATCTGCCGGCCGATCAGCATGCGCCGGATCTCGCTCGTCCCGGCGCCGATCTCGTAGAGCTTGGCGTCGCGCAGCAGGCGGCCGGTCGGGCTGTCGTTGACGTAGCCCATGCCGCCGAGCAGTTGGATGGCGTCGAGCGCCGCCTTGGTGGCGCGTTCGGCGGCGAAGAGGATGGCGCCGGCGGAATCCTCGCGGGTGGTCTTGCCGCGATCGCAGGACTTGGCGACGGCGTAGACATAGGCGCGCGCCGCGTTGAGCTCGACATACATGTCGGCGACCTTGGCCTGGACCAGTTGGAAGGTGCCGATCGCCTGGCCGAACTGCTTGCGCTCGTGGACGTAGGGCAGGACGATGTCGAGGGCGGCCTGGGCGAGGCCGAGGGGACCGGCGGCGAGCACGGCGCGCTCGTAGTCGAGGCCGGACATCAGCACGTTGACGCCCTTGCCGACGGTGCCGAGCACGTTCTCTTCCGGCACCTCGCAATCCTCGAACACCAGTTCGCCGGTCTCCGAGCCGCGCATGCCGAGCTTGTCGAGCTTCTGGGCGACCGAGAAGCCCTTGAAGCCCTTCTCGACCAGGAAGGTGGTGATGCCCTTGGGGCCGGCGGCGGGGTCGGTCTTGGCATAGACGATCAGGGTGTCGGCGGAGGGGCCGTTGGTGATCCACATCTTGGTGCCGTTGAGCACATAGCGATCACCCTTCTTCTCCGCCCTGAGCTTCATCGACACCACGTCGGAGCCGGCGCCGGGCTCGGACATGGCGAGACCGCCGAGGTGCTCGCCGGTGACCAGCCTGGTCAGATAGCGGGTCTTTTGCTCGTCGGTGCCCCAGCGCCGCAACTGATTGATGCAGAGGTTGGAATGCGCCCCGTAGGAGAGGCCGACCGAGCCGGAGGCGCGGCTGATCTCCTCCATGGCGATGCAATGCTCAAGATAGCCGAGCCCGGCGCCGCCCCACTCCTCCTCGACGGTGATGCCGTGCAACCCCAGCGCCCCCATCTCCGGCCAGAGATGGCGCGGGAACCAGTCCTCGCGATCGATCTTGTCGGCGAGCGGCGCGATCGTGTCCTGGGCATAGCCACGCACCGTGTCGCGCAGCATGTCGGCGGTCTCGCCGAGGTCGAAATCGAAGACGGGGCTGGTGTTCGGGATCATCGGTTCCTCCTGGTGACCCGAACCCTCTGACGGGGTCGCGTGGTCGTCGATTTTTTCTAACGTACGTTCGTTTGTTGTCAATTCCGGCGAAAGGCGAGAGGCGCGGCGTGGGCGGCGCATGGGAACGACTTGGGGGAGAGGTTAATCAGCGGCGAGGAGCGCGGCAATGGCGAGAATGGGGGCAGGAGGGCGGAATAGCCGGAGGCGTATTCCGCCGGCCGAGCCGGTGGTTCGCGATGCCGAGGATCCTCTATGTCCACGCTGGTCGGTTGCCTCTCCCCGCCCCTCGCGTCATCCCCGGGCTCGACCCACGACTGTCCGGTTCAGGCCGTCGTCGACCGCATCAACCGTCTGACGACACACGCGTTCGAGAGCGGGCTCGGCGATCGTGACACGGCACGGCGCCGTCCCTTCTCCCCTCGCGGGAGAAGGAAGGGCGCGCCTGCGCGCGCCGCCTGAACCGGACAGCCGTGGCTCGAGCCCGGCAATGGCGGGGGGAGATCGCCAATCGAAACGCCGGTTGCACCGAGCCGTGAGCGCCGGCGGCGGTTCGGTCGCTCGGACGGTCGATGGCCCTGCGCCACCGCGAGGCCGGCGGCGGAATACGGCTTCGCCTATCCCGCCCTACGGCCCCCTCGCCTCACATCGAGAAGCCATACCACCACGTCGCCAACCCCAGCACCGCGAAGAAGCCGACGCAGTCGGTCACCGTGGTGACGAAGACGCCGGAGATCACCGCCGGGTCGCCGCCGAGTTTCTCGACCACGAGGGGCACGCCGACGCCGGCCAAACCGGCCGCGACGAGGTTGGTCACCATGGCGCCGCCGACCACCATGCCGAGTTGCGGTTGACCGTACCACGCCCAGACCGACAGGCCGACGATCACCGCGAAGGCGAAGCCGTTCAAAAAGGCGACCATCACCTCGCGATTGACGAAGCGGGCGAGGTTGAGGGAGCCGACCTCGCGGGTGGCGAGGGCGCGCACCGCGACGGTCATGGTCTGGGTGGCGGCGACGCCGCCCTGGCCGGCCACCACCGGCGCCAGCGCGGCGAGCGCCACGATGCGGGTGATGGTGTCCTCGAACAGACCGATCACCGAGGCGGCGAGGAAGGCGGTGAGCAGGTTGACGAAGAGCCAGAGGAAACGGTTGCGGGTGGCGTACCAGACGGTGTCGGAGATCTCTTCGTCGCCGACGCCGGCGAGCGCGCGCAGATCCTCTTCCGCCTCTTCCTTGACGACGTCGACGACGTCGTCGGCGGTGACGACGCCGACGAGGCGGTCGCTCTCGTCGATGACCGGCAGCGAGATCAGGTCGTAGCGCTCGAAGAGGCGGGCGACCTCCTCGCGGTCCTCGTCGACGCGGGCGGTGATGCGCACCTCGTCGACGATCTCGCCGACGGGAATGAGCCGTTTCGCCCGCAGGATCTTGTCGAGGGCGATGGTGCCGACCAGGCGATAGGTGGGATCGACGACGTGGATCTCGTAGAAATCGTCGGGCAGATTCTCGGTCTCGCGGCAGTAGTCGATCACCTGCCCCACCGTCCAGAACGGCGGCACGGCGATGAACTCCGTCTGCATCAGGCGGCCGGCCGATTCCTCCGGATAGTCGAGCGAACGCTCCAGACTGAGGCGCTCGGCGGTCGGGAAGGTCTCGAGAATGGCGTCCTGCTTGGCCTCGTCGAGGTCCTCCAGGATGTAGACCGCGTCGTCGGAATCGAGATCCTTGACGCCCTCGACGACGGTCTGGTGCGGCAGATCGCCAATGAGTTGGACGCGGACGGTCTCGTCGATGTCGACCAGCACCGAGAATTCGAAGGCGTCGCCGAGCAGGCGGACGAGTTCCGGCCGCTGTTCGGTGGCGAGCGCCTCGATCAGGTCGGCGAGTTCGGCCTCGTGAAGGTCGCCGGCGAGTTCGTGCAGACCCTCGACGTCCTCGGCGGCGAGGGCGTCGGTGACGGCGTCGAGGAACTCGCGGGTGAGATCGCCGTCCTCGTCGCGCACCGGCGGCAGCGGCGTCTCGGGCCGGTTCGGCGCTTCGGCGAGCGGCGGCTCGGCGAGCACGACGGCGGCCGGCACCTCCGGCTCGGCATCGGTCGAGGCGGGATCTCTATCGGACACGTTCGTCTCCCGCCGGTCGGGGGTGGAGGTCGCGCCGAGGTCTAGCCGTGACGCGCCGGGGACGCCAGACAAAAAGCACCGGCCGGAGGCGGGATCGAGAAGGCGGAAGAGGAATCTCGGATCGCGCCGCCCGACGCCGCGTCGCTCGCCGTTTTCGGCCACGGAACCGCCACCTTGGCGGACCAGGGTGTTGCCTCGTTAACTCGCCGTTGAGAGAAACGGCATTAGTTTGGTTAACGACACCTTGCGTCGCCGAGCCGTTCGCGACATCTCGACTTCGACACCTCGAAATCGGATGCCGCGGCAGGGTGGCGGCGGCGAAAGCATATCCCGGAGCGGACGAAGAGCCCCGCGGGACCGAATTCATCGACGCCGAAGGCCGACACCGCGCGCGGCCTCGTCGAGTTGGAGTGAGACATGCGTCGTTCGACCCTGCGTATCCTCGTCGTCGCCGGAAGCGGCGCCCTCACTCTCGCGGCCACGGGCCTCGTCGGTGCCCAAGACGCGCCGATGCAACTCGGCGCGCCGAAGCCGCAGGTTCAGTCGACCCTGCCGACCGTCCGGCCGCCGCAGGCCAAGCCGGTCGCCGCGATGCCGACGAAGAAGCCGAACACCGTCGCCGCCACCAAGGCGAAGCCGACGCCCGGCGCCAAGCCCGGCGCGGCCAAGCCCGGCGCGGCCGATCCCAAGACGGCCGCCGTCAAGCCGCCGAAGGCCCCCAAGCCGGAAGCGAGCGTCGCCCGGGCCGCGCTGATCGCCAAGATGACCGCCCAGGCCACGCCGCCGGCGCACCATCACGTCTTCGAGACGGTGAAGCCGACCACCTGCCCCGGCAACCCGGATGCGATCGGCGTGTCGCGGGTGATGAAGGTCGATACCGCCGGCGGCTTCTACGTCGGCCAGACCTACCACACCCGGTTGCCGCTCGAGCCCAAGGAAGTGGTGCTGACCTTCGACGACGGCCCGATGCAAGGCCGCACCGAGCGCGTGCTCGCGGCGCTCGACAAGGAATGCACCAAGGCGTCGTTCTTCATCGTCGGGCAGATGGCCAAGGCCTATCCGGAAACCCTGCGCAAGACCGCCGCGGCCGGCCACACCATCGCCTATCACACCATGACGCATCCGCTCGGCATGGTGAAATGGCCGCTGGAGAAGGCTCAGGACAACATTCGCGGCGGCTGGCAGACGGTCGACCAGATCCTCTACGGCAAGGCCGGCGACCATCCGGCGACGCCGTTCTTCCGCTATCCCGGCCTGTTCAACTCACGGGCGATCAACGAGTGGTTCAACGGCCTCGACATGGGCGTCTACGCCATCGATGCCGCCGGCAACGACTGGCTGAAGGGCTACATCACGATGGCCGACGGGCCGAACGTGATGAACCGGGCGCTCTCCGAGCTCGAGGCGCGCCAGGGCGGCATCCTGCTGCTCCACGACATCAAGGACTCGTCGTCCTCGATCGTCGTGCCCCTGCTGCGCGAACTCAAGGCGCGCGGCTTCAAGATCGTCCACATCGTGCCGAAGAACGCGCCGCCGCAATTGGTCGCCGGGCCGGTCAAGGGCGTGCTGCCGACCATCGCGGAGACCACCGTGCCGGTCGGGCAGCGCGGCATCGACGGCTACGACGCCGCCAAGCAACTGGCCCAGCAGGGCGTCGGCCGCACCGGCAAGACCGCCACCACGGTGCTGCCGAGCTACACCCCGCCGCGCCCCGCCGAGGTCGCCCGCCCGCCGATCCACAACGCCGCCCAGGTGACGGAGATGGCGCCGGCCGTCGAGATCACCGGGTCGGTGCCCACTCGTGTGCCGCGCGCCGAGGACGGCTGGTTCTCCTCGACCGCCTCGTCCTTCCGCGGGGTCGCCACGGCGATCGGGCTGTGGTGAGCGCCGCGCCGTCGCGATGACGTCACGGACGCCGTCGAGCCCCCGGTTCGGCGGCGTCTTCGTATCCGTCCGGGTCCACGCAGGAAGCCCCATGCGCCGCCTCGCCCTCGCCCTCCCCCTCCTCGCCGCCCTGGCGTCGCCCGTCGACGCGGCGAGTTGCCCGCGTCCGGGCACGCTCGGCACCTCGCGGGTGATGGCGGTGGCGATCCCCGAAGGCGGGCTCTTCGTCGGCACCAAGAGCTATCCCACCACCCTGCCGCTCGCCCCCGGGGAAGTGGTGCTGACCTTCGACGACGGACCGGCCGGCAAGACCACCGACCAGGTGCTGGCGGCGCTCGAGGCGGAATGCGCGCGCGCCACCTTCTTCGTCGTCGGCCGGATGGCGGCGGGACGGCCCGACCAGTTGCGGCGGATCGCGGCGGCCGGTCACACCGTCGGCCATCACTCGATGTCCCACGTCATCATGAACACGGTGCCCCATGCCACCGCCCTCGCCGACATCACCGAGGGCTGGCGGACGGTCGACGGCATCCTGAGTGGCCATGCCGGCGAGCGCCCGGCGACGCCGTTCTTCCGCTTCCCCGGCTTCGCGCCGACCGCGGCGCTGTCGAGCCGTCTGGCGGCGGAGCGCGTCGGCGTCTTCGGCGCCGATCTGTGGGGGTCGGACTGGACCAGGATCACCTCCGACGCCCTTCTGGCGCAGGTGCTCACCCGGCTCGAGGCGCGCCAGGGCGGCATCGTGCTGCTGCACGACATCCATCCCCACACGGCGGCGATGGTGCCGAGGCTCCTGAAGGAATTGAAGGCGCGCGGCTACCGAGTGGTCCACATCGTGCCGGCCGGGGCGTGAAACCTGCTCAGTTGGTCAGACGGGCGCCCTGCACGGCCTTCCTGAAGAGCGCGTTCATCGCCTCGGAAATGCCGTCCGTCGGGCTCACCTCGAAATAATAGCCGGGCGAGGCGCAGGCCTCCATGTTGGTGGCGATCTTCGAGCTCCACGGGGCGATGGTGGTCTGGTACCACCAGTTGGTCGGCAACGGCAGATAGGTGGTGTAGAGCACCGCGATCTTGATGCCGCGCTTCTTGATCGCCGTGCATTGGGCGACCGTCAGCGGCTCCTGGCAGCGTGGACCGCCGAGATCGGCTTCCGTGCAGGTGCTGCTGTAGTCGGCGTCGGCGACACCGTCGGAGACGAAGAAGAGGAATTTCTGCGGCACGGCGGAGGCGGAGTTTCCCGGGCCCGGATTGGGAATGACCTTGTTGATCGACTTCAGGATGCCGTCGAAATCGGTGTCGCGGTCCTGATTGTAGTTGTGGTAGGGCACGGTCATCAGATCGACGGCATTGGCCGCGGTCTTGGCCGCCGACAGGTTGTTGGTGAGCGAGGAGATGGTCGTCAATTTCCGTGCGGTCGCCGATGCGCCGAAGGTGTAGATCGCCATGCGGAACTGTTTGGCGACGGCCTGGGTGGATTTCGCGGTGTCCATCAACTGCTGGGTCGCGGTCCGCACGACGTCGATGCGCATGGCGACGCCGAGCTTCTTGGCCAGGCCGTAATAGTCGTTCGGCGTCGTCGACATGTCGTGGCAGGCGAAGGCGCACTGATCCCCGGTGTTCGCCACCATGGTGGAGATGCCGGCGGGCGTGGCGGCCACCCCCATCGACGGTGTGTTGTCGAGCAACAGATAGAAGTCGATGTAGGTCGGCAGGGTGGCGGCGGCGGTGGCCTTGCCCGAGAGCGACACGGTCGGGATCCCGATCAACGGCAGGAAGGTCGTCGGCACCTTGGCGGTATAGACGAAGTCCGTCGTGCGGTCTGATCCGGAATCGGTGACCGTCGGGGTCTTGGTCGTCACGAAGCCGGCGATCCGGACCGGAAGTTGCGCGTCGAAGAGCTTGCCGGCGAGCGTCGTGGCGTCGGCCGTCGACAATTCCATGGCATCCTTGTTGGCGGCGCCCAGAACGGCCGCGTCGGCCGCCGCGTTCAGCTTGGAGCGCACTTCCTGGAGGTAGATGTAGTCGGCGGCGCCACCGGCGGCGACGACGAGCGGGACCAACAGGAGCCCGAACATCATCGCGGTGTTGCCCTCGCGCGCGCGTGCCAGCCGAACGACGGTGCTCCCCAGGCGTCGATACCAATCTCGAAACACCGCTCCGCCTCCGCTCTCCCAGACCACCCGCGGTGGACTTCGCCGAGGCGCGATGATGACATCGTCGGACGAAGCCCGGGTTAACGGCGCCCGACGATCGGCCGCCTTCGATTTCGATGCCGAACAAATCGTCACCACGGGAGCGGTCGAGCCGGCGACGCCGGCTCGTGGCGGCGCCGAGCGGCGGCGATCCGGACCCAAAGAACGAAAATCGGCCCGGAGCCGCGAGGCGTCCGAGCCGATTTTTCATTTCCAACCTGGTGCGGCCGAATGGACTCGAACCATCACACCTTTTGAGTACTAGCACCTCAAGCTAGCGCGTCTACCAATTCCGCCACGGCCGCGTAGGGAAGGACCTGCGAAGGCGATGCCTTGCGAGGTGGCGCTCATGTAACCCATCGGAATCGTGGGATCAAGCTCTGAGAGGACAAAAGCTGTGAGGAAATTCGGCAAGCCGGCGAAGCGTGGCGGAAACGGCCACGCCCTCACAGGCAGCGGACGTTGTCGCGCGGACGATAGCCGGGGGCGCGGAACAGAACCTCGGTGATGGTGATGCCGATGCGATCACCGCGCAGCACCACCTGACCGGTGGCGACCGGAACGTCGTTGGCGAGAATCTGCACGTCGTCGCTCTCGCGGGCGTCGAGTTCGATCACCGCGCCGCGTCCCATGCGCAGCAGTTGATGAATCGGCACCCTGGTGGTGCCGAGCACCACGGAAATGTCCACGCCGATGTCGTCGAACGGTGTCATGTGCTACTCACCTCGCCGGGCGGCAGAGCGCGTCGCTCTCGCGTGGACCGACCTTGCCCGGATGATGGTTAGCGAATGGTAAACGAACCGTCCCAATCCGACCCTTCGGCGAAGGAAGCGCGTCCGAGCCGCGATCAACTCGGCGACGGCGACCGCTTTCTGCCGCGCGCCGGGTCGGCGCCGGTCGAATGGCTCGTCACCGACGGCCTCGTCGCCTACGAGGACGCCGTCGCGGAGATGGAAACGCGGGTGGCGCGAATCGCCGAAGGCAGCGCCGCCGAGCGGGTCTGGCTGGTCGAGCACCCGCCGCTCTACACCGCCGGCACCAGCGCCAGAGCCGCCGACCTGCTGGAGCCGGAGCGCTTTCCCGTCCACGTCACGGGGCGTGGCGGCGAATACACCTACCATGGGCCGGGACAGCGGGTGGCCTATGTCATGCTCGACCTCGGCCGACGCCGGCAGGATCTCAGGCGCTACGTCGCGGCGCTGGAGGAATGGGTGATCGCCACCCTGTGGGCTCACCACGTGCGCGGCGAGCGGCGCGAGGACCGGGTCGGCGTCTGGGTCCGGCGACCGGAGAAGCCGGAGATCGCCCCGGGCGTCGCGGCCGAGGACAAGATCGCGGCGATCGGCATCCGGGTGCGCAAATGGGTGTCGTTCCACGGCATCGCGCTCAACGTCGAGCCGGATCTCTCCCACTTCGACGGCATCGTGCCCTGCGGGATTCGCGGCCACGGCGTCACCTCGCTGGTCGACCTCGGCCTGCCGGTGACGATGAGCGACGTCGACGTGGTGATGAAACGCGAATTCGAGGCGATCTTCGGGCCGACGGTGGCGGTGTTCGAGCGCTGAGGCCTCGTGGTTCGATCGGGCCGGACGGCTCCCATCCGTCTCGTGAATCGGAACCCCCATCCCATCGACCACGGGCCGAGCCCGCCTTCGGGGTTCATTCGCTGTGGCGGATCAGGAAGCCCGGCGGCGGTGTCTCACTCTCGTCGTGGCGCTCCAGGACCTCGACGCGGGCGTGATCGGGACCACGGCGGCAGCGGGCGATCATGTCGTCGACCTTGTCGGCGGGGCCGGCGAAGACCGCCTCGACCGTGCCGTCACGGGCGTTGCGGACCCACCCCGACAGGCCGAGTGAACGCGCGGTACGTTCTGCCCAGGCGCGGAATCCCACGCCCTGCACACGGCCCGACAGCACGACTCGAATCACCACCACGCGGCGTCCCCTCCGCCGGCCCCCCGGG
>JAFHCF010000236.1:0-3220 GCA_048497495.1 Prosthecomicrobium sp. | reverse complement strand
GGCTGAGGCCGCCGGGCGCATCGCGCGGCCTCAGCCGGCGTCACGGCATCGAAAGGCCTACGGACCCGCGCCTCAGGACGGCGCCGGGGGCGGCATCCGGTCGAGCCCGGTGCCGGTCGTGGGACGGTGATCGCCACTGCCCCAGGCGCGCAATCCCGCCGCGCGATCGGGGCCGCGCGCCTCCTCCGCCAGACCATAGTGGCCGGCGAGCCGCCCCAGGGCGATGTCGAGCACCACCTTGGCGGAGCGTGCCGGCCAACGGCGATCGCTCTCGACCGTCTCCAGCCCCTTGAGGAAGCAACAGACGTCGAGCAACACGTCGGCGAGGTCGCGGCCGACCGCGTCGAGGGCGGCGCGGACCCGCTCGCGGGCGGCGAGCGCCCGGTCGGTCAGGTCCTGGACACCACCGCGCGCGCCCTTGCCGGCGGAGATGCGGCCGCTCGACCAATTGGAGGTCACCGTCGGCATCATCCGGGCGAGGGTGAAATCGGCCCTGAGGCGTTCCCCGGCGGCGACGCGGGCCGGCGTCAGATAGGCGCGTCCATTCTTGTCGCGACGGCGCGCGAGCCAGGCGAGCGGGCTCTCGGCGACATCGGCGAGCACCGCCGGCTCGCCTTCCTCGACGCGGACGCGCGCCACGGCGCCGTGTTGGCGACGAAAGTCCGGGCCCTGCGAGGTGGCGCGGCGGACGTGGGCGCGGCCGGCGGCCGTCGCCGAGAGACGACGCGGACCGGACGTCGTCGGATCGTCGACCTGGAGTAGGAGATCGGCGCCGATTAATGCGGCGATCGTCGCCCGATCGACCTTCATCCGGCGCGGGCCCGAGGATCCGGCGACGGTGAGCACGGCCGGATCGCCGCCTTCGAGGACGCCGTCGCCCTCGCCGAGGAGGGTGAGGATCCGCTCGGCGGCCCCGCGGGAGGACCTGGGTGCAACGCTCATCGCATGGCCTCCGCCGCCTCGGGCAGGCGATACCAGAGCTCGGCGGCGCTCTCGACCGCGGCGACGACCCGGTCGACGCGCGGATCGTCGCGGCGGTCCTCGACCACGCGGCAGGCGTGGGCGACGGTGGTGCGATCGCGGTCGAAGCGCCGGCCGACCTCGGTCAGCGACAGGGCGAACCAGACATGGGCGACATACATCGCCACCTGGCGGGCGAAGGCGATCTGGGCCTCGCCCCGGGAGGAAGACCGCAGATCCACGACCGGCAGGCGGAAGGTCGCGGCGACGACGGCTTCCAGACACCGGCATTTCGACGCGACCAGCGCCTGGTCGTAGCGGTTGGGACGATCGGAGCCGACGCGGCACCCGAGGGAGATGCCCGAAGTCGTCGGGAACGTCATGAGCGATTGCGGCATATGGGAAATCTGCGTCGGCACGAGAGCCTGCGAGTCCATGTCCATCTCCTCCCGTCAGCGGAGAAATAGGAATAAATGCCTCACGATTATCGTCGGCGTCGCACTCGCGGGGATAACTGAAGATTTATATGGTGAACTCAGACCATCTGACGTTGCAGGTCTCCGATCGACTTGTCCCCGGCGATCCGGAGGCGACGACACTCACCTCCCGGCGAGGAGGCGAAGATGTCGCGAAGTCCATCGGCCATGGCCGATTTCCCCACCCGAAACCCGATCGCGGGCCGAGCCCGACGGACGCTCGAAGCGGTGGTGACGGCGGGCATCGGCGATTGGGATCGGGCGAGAATGCTGCCGCGTCTGATCCCCATCGGCCCGGAGGAGATCGCCGACGAAAGCCGCGCCGGCCGCCTCGCCGTCCTGCGGCGGCTCGCCGGAGCCTTGCGCGGCGAACGGGTGCGCGGGCGGGCGGGCCACTGGAGCTACAGTCTCGATCGCCACATCGCGTTGGTGCAGGCGATCGCGGCGGAACACCGGGGCTTCGGTGCCGAATACGGCGCATCCCCCGACGTCGCCGCCCGCCCGCCGCGCGCCGGTCGAGCCGGCTGACGCAGCGACACGCGACCGAGTGAGCGAGAGAGCGAGAGACCGGCGGACAAACGAAAACCGCCGCGAACCGAGGATTCGCGGCGGTCGAATTTCGGTCCGAGACGGGGTCGGATCAGCGGGCGCCGCGACGACGCTGCTGGCCGAGGCCCATCTTCTTGGCGAGATCGGAACGCGCCTGGGCGTAGTTCGGGGCGACCATCGGATAGTCGGCGGCCAGGCCCCACTTCTCGCGATACTCTTCCGGGGTCATGTTGTACTGGGTGCGCAGATGGCGCTTCAGCGACTTGAACTTCTTGCCGTCCTCGAGGCAGACGATGTAGTCGGGCGTGACCGACTTCTTGACCGGAACCGCCGGCTTCAGCGGCTCGGGCATCGGCTCGGGAGCGACGCCGGTCGACGTGCGCTGCAGGGCGGCAAAAACCTCGGCGATGAGGCCGGAAAGCTCGGCCGCCGGCACCGTGTTGTTGCTGACATAAGCCGAAACGATGTCCGCAGCCAGATCGATGAGGTTGCTGCTACCAGAAGAGTCGGTCATTTTTCACCTGTCCCACGTAAGGAACGACCTGTCGCCGTTCCAATCTGTTCGGAAACGAAACACGCCGAACGCTGAAATCCTTCGATCGACGGCATCTCAAATCGAGAACCGGACGTTGAATCGATCAGCCTGACGATCCGTCGTCTTCCTATAGGCATGCTTTCCACCGAGCACAAGATGTCGGCGACGATATACGTCGAATTTTCGCAGTCGATGCCATCCCGTGACGTCGACCGACACAGATGCGCAGATGTGCGGAGGCTTCGGCGAGCGACAAACAGGCGCAATTCGAGATGATTCGTAAGGTGCATACGTTCACAAGTCGTCATCCGAAACGATTTTAGGGTGGACACTGCGAGACCGATGGTGGCAGCGGAGTCACCATCGGTGAATTTTCGGCCGCGCAATTGTCGCGGCGGACCGCGAGCCCTGTCCGCGATACCGGCGGCGCGCCGAGATCGGCGCGATCGGAGGAGAAACAGAGGGCCTGAAATGGTCGACGGCGAGGACCCGCGCCGCCGGCCGCCGGCCGATCCGTATCGGCTCATCCGCCGTGGCGGGACCGTGAACGCCGTCACCGCGACCAACTCGCGCGAGAAGACGCCCGACATCTATACTTGTGTCTGTTGCGGCGCGGCGTGGCTCCGATGTGAGACCGAGCCCGCGCCGGCAACGGCCGGCCGAGCCGCGTCGCCCTGTCGGCGTCGCGACGATCGACGAG
>JAFHCF010000235.1:0-29434 GCA_048497495.1 Prosthecomicrobium sp. | reverse complement strand
CTTCTTCGTTCATGCCGGCGCCCGGCCGACGGTTCACTCGGCGGCGTCGGCCTTGCAGCGCTCGACCGCGTCGAGGATGTACTGCTTGGCGTCGGCGGCGTCGCCCCAGTTGACCACCTTCACCCACTTGCCGGGCTCCAGGTCCTTGTAGTGCTCGAAGAAGTGGCGGATCTGGTCGAGCGTGATCTGCGGCAGGTCGGAATAGTTCTGCACGCTGTCGTAACGCTTGGTCAGCTTGTGGGAGGGGACCGCGATGATCTTCTCGTCGTGGCCGGCCTCGTCCTCCATGTGGAGCACGCCGATCGGGCGGCAGTTGATGACGGCGCCCGGCACGATGGCGCGGGTGTTGATCACCACCACGTCGATCGGATCGCCGTCGTCGGAGAGCGTGTGCGGCACGAAGCCGTAGTTCCCGGGATAGCGCATCGAGGTGTAGAGGAAGCGGTCGACGACCAGCGTGCCGGAGGCCTTGTCGAGCTCGTATTTGATCGGCTCGCCGCCGATCGGCACCTCGATGATCACGTTGACGTCTTCCGGCGGGTTCTTGCCGATGGCAATGGCGTCGATGCGCATCCGAATACTCCTCGGGATGTGGTCGCGCCCGTTCCTTCCGAAGCCCGGCGGGCGGTGCGGAAGGCGGTCGCGACACGGATGTTCCGGGGAGCCCCTCGAGCACCCGGACGAGCGAAGTCCTGTGACGCCGGCGAACCGGCGCGGATCGCAGACCTTCTACCCGATCGCGCCCGTGAGCGGAATGCAGCCCTTCGGCTGACGAGAACCTCGTGGTGGCCGTCGCGCGCCGGGCGATCGCCTCACTCGGCGGGGAAGCCGTAGACCGCGATCGGCAGCGTCGCCTCGCCAATGCGCTCGCCGGTCTCCGCCGCGACATGACCGCCGAGATGCTCGTAGAAGCCTCGTGCCCCCTCGTTGTCGGCGAGCACCCGGACGGAGAAGGAGGCGAGGCCGTAGCGCCGGAGTTCGCGCTCGGCCGCCTCGAACAGCAGGCGCCCGAAGCCGAGCCCCTGCACCTCCGGCATCAGATAGATCTCGTAGATCTCGCCGGCGAAGGGCAGCATGCGCATGCGGTTGGGGCCGACGGTGGCGTAGCCGCTGATCTCGCCGCCGACCTCCAGCACCAGCACCGCCGTGTGGCGGTCGAGCGCCCGCTTCCACCACACCGGGCCGCGCCGCGCGATCATCCGATCGAGCTCGCGTCCCGGAATGATGCCGCGATAGGCCACCGCCCAGGCCGCGTCGTGCACGGCGGCGATCCTGGAAGCATCCGCGCTCTCCGCGCGCCTGACACCGATCTGACCCAGTTTCATGAGACGAAGCGTAACTCCGCTTCCCCCCCTTCGAAAAGAGGGGTCATGCGGATTTTCCCGGACGGAGGCGAGGAACCCGCGCTTCCGCCCCGCCGCCTTGAAAACGGCGGGTGGGCTCCCGATCTCTCCGGAAGTCCGTTCGAGCCCACGAACGAGGAGGATCGCATGACCGCGCAGCACGATCGCCGCATTCACCTCGATCCCGAGATCCTCGGCCCCGAGGAGACCCGCGAGGAGCGCGTCCGCGACCGGCTGTGGGCGACGGCGAAGCGCGCCGCCCGCTCGATCCCCTTCATGGAGGACGTGGTCGCGGCCTATTTCTGCGCCCTCGATCCGAAGACGCCGAGGACGGTGCGGATGACGCTCTTGGCCGCGCTCGCCTATTTCGTCGCGCCCGTCGACATCCTGCCGGACCTCCTGCCGCTGGTCGGCTTCGGCGACGACGCCGGCGTGCTGATGGCGGCGATCGCCATGGTCCGCGCCAACATCACCCCCGACCACGTCGAAGCGGCGCGCCGGGCGATGGCGGAGCGGTGAGCCTCACCCCGGCACCACCACGATCTTGCCCTTGACCCGCCGTGCCGCGATCTCCTCGATCGCCGCGGCGGTCTCTTCCAGCCGGTAGGTGGCCTGGATGTGCGGGCGCAGGCGCCCCTCGACCACCCAGGCCATGATCCGCGCCATCTCGTCCCGGAAGGCCTCCGGCTCGCGCGCCACGTGGTCGCCCCAGAACACGCCGGCGAGGTCGCAGCCCTTGAGCAGCAGCAGATTGAGCGGCATCCGGGCGATGGCGCCCGCGGCGAAGCCGACGACGAGGTGACGGCCGCGCCAGGCCAGGGCGCGCAACGCCGGTTCGGAGAACCGGTCGCCGACCGCGTCGTAGACGACGTCGACGCCCCGGCCCCCGGTCAGCTCCTTGAGCCGCTGCTTGAGATCCTCGACCTCGTAGTCGACGGTCTCGTCGGCGCCGATCGATCGGCAGAAGGCGAGCTTGTCGGCGCCGTTGGCGCAGGCGATCACCCGGGCCCCGAGGATCCTCGCCACCTCGATCGCCGCCTGGCCGACGCCACCCGAGGCGCCGAGGATCGCCACCGTCTCGCCGGCGGCGAGCCGGCCGCGATCGGCGAGCCCGTGGATCGCCGTGCCGTAGGTCACCGACAGGGTGGCGGCCCGGACGAAGTCGAGCCCGTCGGGCATGGCGATCAGTTCCGAGATCGGGACCGCCACCATCTCGCGCGCGCCGCCCCACTTCAGATAGGCGATCACCCGATCCCCCGGCGCGACGCCCTCGACGCCCTCCCCGACGCTCTCCACCACGCCGGCGATCTCGCCGCCCGGCGAGAACGGCCGCTCCGGCTTGTACTGGTAGCGATCGGCGAGGATCAGCGTGTCGAAGAAGTTGAGGGCGCAGGCGCGGACGGCCACCACCGCCTCGCCGGGTCCCGCGACCGGCGCCGCGATCTCCTCCACCGTCAGGCTCGAGGGCCCCCCGGCCGCGCGACTGAGTACCGCCTTCATGCCGAATCCCCTCGTCGACACCCACGCCCGACGAGAACCACGCTACGCGGCGCCGGTAAAGCCGATCTTTCGGCCCGGCCGGTCACGGCGCCATGTCCTCGAGCCCGTCGCGCAGGCGGGCGAAGGCGAGACGGATGCGCGACTTGACCGTGCCCAGCGGCAGTCCGGTCCGCGTGGCGATTTCCGAATGGCTGAGCTCCTCGAAGAAGGCGAGGCGAATCATCACCTTCTGTTCGTCGGGAAGCCGCTCCAGCGCCACCGCCACCGCCGCCTCGCGCTGGCGCGCGTCGAGCCCGCCGTCGGCGCTCGGCGAGGGTTCCGGCTGCAGGATCGGATCGTCGACGTCGATCACACCGAAGCGATCGCGCCGCCCGGTGTCGATGCGCCGGTTGCGCGCCACCCGATGGAGCCAGGTGGCGAGTGACGACCTCCCCGGATCGAAGAGATGGGCCTTGGTCCACAGGGTCGTCATCACGTCCTGCGTCAATTCCTCCGCCTGGGCCCGATCGGAGCCGGTACGCGTCAGCCAGCCGACGAGGCGCGGGGCGAAATGATCGAAGAGTTCGGCGAAGGCCGCCCGATCGCGCTCCACCGCCACCCGCGCCACCAGGCGGGCGTGGGTGTCGGCCGAGCCGGCGACCGGGGCGGGGGACGACATGTCGACGATTCCTTCGATGAAGTCGGGACGACGTCCGACTTTCGCCTCGTTCGCGGGCGAACGTCCAGCCCCGCCGACGGATCCCGTTCCCGAGCAGGCATCGTTCGGCGCGGCCCTCGCGGGGCGCGACGATCCGGACGGCGGTCGGCAACCACTTGGTAACCATCCGCGTGGTTTCTGTAGTGAGGATTCCCATCCGTCGTGGCGCTTCGATGGCGCCCCGTCGGGTTGAAGAGGCGAAGAATGAAATGAGGATCTCTCCTCTGAATTGGATGGTCGCCGTGGCCCTGGTCGCCACCTCGACGGCCGCGATCGCCGAGACCAAGCCGACCAAGTCGGCCAAACCCGCGCAGGCCACGGCCGCGCCGGCTCCGGCGGCGACGACGGGCACGCCGATGCTGGTCATGGAGTCGAAGGACTGGAAGGTGGTCACCGCCACCTCGGGCAAGGGCAAGGTCTGTTTCGCCATGACCAAGCCGACCAAGATGGAACCGGCGAGCCTGAAGCACGGCGACGTCTTCTTCTTCGTCTCCACCCGCCCGGCCGAGAACGTCCGCAACGAGCCGAGCCTGCAGTTCGGCTACACGTTGAAGGAAGGCTCCAAGGTCGACATCGACATCGACGGCAAGAAGTACGCGTTCTTCACCCGCGGCGACGGCGCCTGGTTCGAGCAGTCGAGCGAATATGCAGCCTTCCTCGACGCGCTGCGCAAGGGCCGCAAGATGAGCGCCGCCGGCGCCTCGTCGCGCGGCAATCCCACCTCCTATGCCTTCTCGCTGGCGGGCGTCAGCGCCGCCATCGACGCCGCCGCCAAGGAATGCAAGTGAGGCGCAGCGCGCGCCATCTTCTCTGACGGCGCGCTTCGCCCTATATTGACGCAAGACTTCGCGAGGCGGACGGGGCGACCCGTCCGCCGTTTCGCGTTCATCGACCGCCGCGCGGCCCGGAGCCGGCGCGCTGGTCGCCGCGCCCTTCGAGGACATGCCCGATGACGACGCCCGCCCGCGCCGAGACGCCTTCGCCGACCGATCCGCTCGCCGCGATCGTCAAGACCGCCGAGGTCGCCGTGGTCCGCCCCGACGCCATGCCCTCGCTGCTCGGTCTGACCCGCGACAAGCTCGCCGAGGCGCTGCGCGGGATCGGCATCGAGGAGCGGCAGATCCGCATGCGGGTCACCCAGCTGTGGCATTGGATCTACTGGCGCGGCGTCGACGACTTCGCCGCCATGACCAACGTCTCGAAGGATCTGCGCGCCCGCCTCGCCGAGCATTTCGTCGTCGGCCGCCCCGAGATGGTCGCCGAGCAGATCTCGGTCGACGGCACCCGCAAGTGGCTGTTCCGCTTCCCCGCCCGTGGCGCCGGCCGCCCGGTCGAGGTCGAGACCGTCTACATTCCGGAGGAAGGACGCGGCACGCTCTGCGTCTCCTCCCAGGTCGGCTGCTCGCTCACCTGCTCCTTCTGCCACACCGGCACGCAAGTGATGGTGCGCGACCTGACGGCCGAGGAGATCGTCTCCCAGGTCATCGTCGCCCGCGAGCGCCTCGGCGATTTTCCGGCGGACGAGAAGGCCGAGGGCATCCTGCCCTCCGAGGGTCGCCTCGTCACCAACATCGTCATGATGGGCATGGGCGAGCCGCTGATGAACTACGACGCGGTGCGCGACGCCATGCTGATCTTCGCCGACGGCGAGGGTCTGTCGCTGTCGAAGCGCCGCATCACCCTCTCGACCTCCGGCGTCGTGCCGGCGATCCCACGGATCGGCGCCGAGACCGGCGTCATGCTGGCGATCTCGCTGCACGCGACCCGCGACGAGCTGCGCGACGTGCTGGTGCCGATCAACAAGAAGTACCCGATCGCCGAACTGCTCGAGGCCTGCCGGAACTATCCCGGCCTCTCCAACGCCCGCCGCATCACCTTCGAGTACGTCATGCTGAAGGGCGTCAACGACAGCGCCCAGGACGCCCGCGAACTGGTTCGGATGTTGCGTGGCATCCCCGCCAAGATCAACCTGATCCCGTTCAATCCCTGGCCCGGTTCGCGCTACCTGTGCTCCGACTGGGACACGATCGAGACCTTCGCCGAGATCGTCAATCGCGCCGGCTACGCCAGCCCGATCCGCACCCCGCGCGGCCGCGACATCCTCGCCGCCTGCGGCCAGCTCAAGTCGGCCTCCGAGAAGCTCAAGGTCTCCGAGCGCCTGGCGCTCGAGGCGATGATCGGCGGCCGCGACGACGACGATTGAGGGCGCGCGCGCCCCGACGCGGGACCGCCGACTCTCGACAGCGCACCCGCCGATGCGTCAAGATCGCCGCGGTGATTCGTTCGCCCGTCGCGCCGCGTCTCGCGGCCGCCGCAGATCCTCGACGGTGCCGCCATGTCCTCCCGTGAGAGCGTCCTCGACCGCGAACGCGCCACCGTCGCCGGCGGAAGGCTCGGCCGCATCGTCGCGGCCTATGCGCTCGCCGCCCTCACCGGGGCGCTCGCCCGCACCTTCGGCCTGATCGCCCAGGAGATCGCCGTGCGCGGCTTCCGCCCGATGATCGAGACCAACGGGCTCGGCGCCCTGGTGCTGGTGCCACTGTTCTCGGCGCTCGTCACCTTCCTCGCCGCCGCCCCCTTCGCCACCGCCTTCCTGGTCTTCGCCGAGAGCGCCGGCGCCCGCTCGCGCTGGCTCTACCTCGCCGCCGGCGCGGCCATCGGGCCACTGGCGCAGGGCCTGATCGATCTCTTCGACGCCTCCGCTCGGCCGACCGGCCTCGCCCTCTACGGGCTCGCGGCGGTCGCCGGCGCCGTCGCCGGCTGGGTCTATTGGACGGTGGCGGTGCGCGCCGCCCCGCTCGCTCCCCGCCCCGAGGCGCGGCCTCGCACCGAACCCCGTCTGTGAGCCCGACGAGTTCCCCCGCCGGAGGCGCCGTGTCCTCGCTCAATCACATTTTCTGGCGCCTGATCGCCGCCACCTTCGGCTGGCTCGCGGCCGTGCTCGCCTCGATCGCCGTCGTCGCCATCGCCGCCGCCACGGCGGTGTTGCCGGCGGCCCAGGCCTTCGTCGAGACGCCGGACGGCCCGATCCTGGTCGAGGTCGGTGTCCTGGCGACACGGGTGCTGCGCGCCCTCGCCCTCAGTCCCACCCTGGTCGAGATCGTCTGGCCGGGCTGGCTCCTCGCCGCCCTTCTCGCCGAGATCGCGGGCAGCCGGTCGTTTTTCCTCCACCTCCTCGGCGCGGCGGCGGTGGCGGTCGGCGGCATCCTCGCCACCTCGCCCGTCCCCGATGCCGCCTCGATCCAGTTGATCCTCGCCGCCGGCCTCGTCGCCGGCTTCGCCCATTGGCTCGTCGCCGGACGTTCGGCCGGCCTCGCCTCCCCCGCGCCTCGCCCCTCGGGCGAGAAGGGAGACCCGCAGGATCCGCATGCCTGAACACTCGCGTTCGCGATAAGCGAGAAGACGCAGTCCCCGGAACCGGCGATCGGACCGGACCGGGAGCCCCCCTCGAGGAGAAACCGGACGTGGCCGAGCATTGGGACGTGGTGATCGCCGGCGGCGCGATCATGGGATCGTCGACCGCCTATTTCCTCACCCGCGAACTCGGACCCTCCGCCCGTATCCTGGTGGTGGAGAAGGATCCGACCTATGCCCGCTCGGCGACGACGCTCTCGGCCGCCTCGATCCGCCAACAGTTCTCGACGCCCGAGAACATCCGCCTGTCGCGCTTCGGCATCGACATGATCCGCTCGTTGAAGGAGACCTTCGGTCCCGACGCCGACATCGGCTTCCACGAGAAGGGCTATCTGACGCTGGCGAGCGCCGCCGGGGTGCCGGTGCTCGAGGCCAACCATGCGATCCAGACCGCCGAGGGCTCCGACATCGAGCTGATCGAGCCGGACGAACTCGCCCGCCGATACCCGTGGATGTCGCTCGACGGCATCGCGCTCGCCGCCTACGGCCGCAGCGGCGAGGGCTGGTTCGACGCCTACCTGTGGCTCGACCTGCTGCGCAAGGCGGCGCGCGCGCAGGGCGCGGTCTACGCCCATGCCGCCGTCACCGGTATCGCCCGGAGCGGCGACCGCGTCACCGGCGTGACGCTCTCCGACGGCCGCGAGATCACCTGCGGCACCTTCGTCAACGCCGCCGGCCCCGCCGCCGGCGACGTCGCCGCGCTCGCCGGCATCACCCTTCCGGTCGAGCCGCGCAAGCGCTTCGTCTACGTCGTCCATTGTCGCGAGCAGGTCCCCGGCCTGCCGATGCTGATCGACGGCACCGTCGTCGCCTCCGGCGTCTACGTCCGGCCCGAGGGCCAGTACCACATCTGCGGCGTGTCGCCGTCGGACGAGGCGGACCATCGCGCCGGCGACGACGACTTCGACGTCGACTATGGCCTCTACGAGGAGGTGATCTGGCCGGCGCTCGCCACCCGCATCCCGACCTTCGAGAGCCTCAAGCTGATCCGCGCCTGGGCCGGCCACTACGATTTCAACACCTTCGACCACAACGCGGTGATCGGCCGCCATCCGGAGGTGACGAACTTCGTCTTCTGCAACGGCTTCTCCGGCCACGGCATCCAGCAGGGCCCGGCCGCCGGCCGCGCCGTGGCGGAACTGATCGCGCACGGCGGCTTCCGGTCGCTCGACCTCGCGGTCTTCGGCTACGACCGGCTCGCCGCCGGCCGCGCGGTCAAGGAGTTGAACGTCATCTGAACCCGGCACGGACCGTAGGGTGCAATAGCGAAGCGTATTGCACCGGCGACGCCGACGGCGGAATACGGCTCCGCCTATTCCGCCCCACGCTGCCCCTTGCGCCCCCGCCGCGCCTCGGCGAACCTGCCCGCCGGACATCCACCCGAGAGGATCCGCCATGTCGGAGAGCCGCCGTCCTTCCGCCGTGCTGGTGATCTCCTCCCAAGTGGCGCGCGGCGCCATCGGGGCGCGGGCGGCGAGCTTCGCGCTGGAGCGCCTCGGCCTCGCCGTCTGGCTCGTCCCCACCGTGTGGATGCCCTGGCATCCCGGACACGGCCGCTCCACCCGCCTCGTCCCCGATCCCGACGACTTCGCCGCGGCGCTGGCCGAGATCGCCGAGAGCTCGGCGGCGGGCGAGATCGCCACGGTGATGACCGGCTATTTCGCCGACGTCGCCCAGGTGGAGGCCGCCGCCGGGCTGGTCGAGCGGCTGCGGCTCGCCACCCCCGGGCTGCGCCTGGTCGTCGATCCGGTGATCGGCGACGGCCATGCCCTCTACGTGCGCGAGGCGATCGCGGTCGCCGTGCGCGACCGCCTGCTGCCGCTCGCCGACGTCGCCACCCCCAATCTCTTCGAGGCCGCCTGGCTCTCCGGCCGGCCGGTCGCCACCCCGGCCGAGACCATCGCGGCGGCGCGCGCCCTGGGGCTGCCGGCCGTCGTCGTCACCTCGGCGCCGGCGATGATGACCCGCTCGGTCGCCACCCTCCTGGTGACGCCCGACGCCGCCACCCAGATCGAGCACCCGCTGATCGACGCGGCGGCGCACGGCACCGGCGATCTCCTCGCCGCCCTCCTCGCCGGCCGCCTGACCCTCGGCGCCTCGACCGAGGCCGCGCTCGCCAAGGCGGTGACCAGCGTCTTCGAACTGGTCGCCCGTTCCGCCCGCGCCGGCCACGACGAACTGGCGATCGCCGCCGAGCAGGACGTTCTCCTCCACCCGATGGCCCAGGTCTCGATCCGCCGCATCGGCGAGGCGAAGCCGGGGATGCGGCGCCCGGTGGCGCGGCCGGCGGAGCTCGACTGAACCGGAGGGCGGCGATGCCTTCCCCTGCGACACCCCGTCCCGCGACGGGGCGTCGAAACCGGTGTGCAATGCAGCGAAAGTCGGTGAGATGGGGGCTTTACCCGGGCGTGGGCTTCCGTCATCACCTTGGCTGCGCATGCCATCGGGGAGCGAGGCGATGACCAAGACCAATTCGGGCAACTTCTTCGAAGACTTCCGCATCGGCCAGGTGATCCGCCACGCCACGCCGCGCACCATCACCCACGGCGACGTCGCCCTCTACACCGCCCTCTTCGGCCCGCGCTTCGCCGTGCAGTCGTCGGACGCCTTCGCCCGCGCCATCGGTTATCCGCAGGCCCCGGTCGACGACCTGCTGGTCTTCCACGTCGTCTTCGGCAAGACCGTGCCCGACGTCTCGCTCAACGCCGTCGCCAATCTCGGCTATGCCGGCTGCCGCTTCCTCGCCCCCGTCTATCCCGGCGACACCCTGTCGACCGTCTCGGAAGTGATCGGGCTCAAGGAGAATTCCAACGGCAAGACCGGCGTCGTCTACGTCCGCTCCACCGGCTACAATCAACACGGTGTCGAAGTGCTCGACTACGTGCGCTGGGTGATGGTGCGCAAGGCCGACGAGAAGGTGGTCATCGCCGAGCAGGCGGTGCCGGAACTTCCGGCGGCCCTGACGCCCGAGGAGATCGGCTCCGCCGTCCCCGTCCTCGACGTCGACGCCTACGACCCGGTGCTCGCCGGCTCCCCCCACCGTTTCGCCGACTACCGCGCCGGCGAGCGCATCGACCACGTCGACGGCATGACGGTGGAAGAGGCCGAGCACATGCTCGCCACCCGCCTCTACCAGAACACCGCCAAGGTCCACTTCAACCAGTGGACCGAAGGCCAGGGCCGCTTCGGCCGACGCCTGATCTACGGCGGCCACGTCATCAGCCTCGCCCGCGCCCTGTCGTTCAACGGCCTCGGCAACGCCTTCCACGTCGCCGCCATCAACGGCGGCCGCCACGTCGCGCCGCTGTTCGCCGGCCTCACCGTCTTCGCCTGGTCGGAGGTGCTGGAGACCGCCGAACTGCCCGGACGCGACGACGTCGGCGCGCTGCGCGTGCGCACCGTGGCGACCAAGGACAAGCCGGTGACCGACCTGCCCTACAAGCTCGAGACCGGCGACTACGACCCGGCGGTGATTCTCGACATCGACTACTGGGTGCTCATTCCGCGGTGAAATTTCTGTCTCGAGTAGAAGAAATCTCAGGCCGCGCGAAAAATCGGCAGGCCTACCGTCGATGCATGGCGGATCATCCCTTTGGACGTTTTGACGCACCGCAGTGAAAGGGGTTAGAAGGCTTCGACGTTCGCGATCACTCGCCGACGTCGACGCTCTCTCAGAGAGAGCACCGCCGAGCCGGTTCAACCCTCGAGGGATCGAAGACAGACCATGTCGACGAGCAAAGCCAAGGCCGCGGGCGGGGTCGAGCGCCCCCTTTCGCCGCACCTCTTCATCTACGCGCCCTCCTGGACGATGATCATGTCGGTCGTCCATCGCGGAACGGGCGCGGCGCTCTATTTCGGCACCCTGTTGCTGGCGGCCTGGCTGATCGCGGTCGGCGCCGGCGCGGCGACCTACGACCAGGTCCAGTGGCTCTTCGGCACCTGGATCGGCCTGCTCGTCCTCTTCGGCTACACCTGGGCGCTGGTCTGTCACCTGATCGGCGGCGTCCGCTTCCTGATCTGGGACATGGCGCTCGGCTTCGGCCCGGAGCGCCGCCTCCTGGCGATCGGCACCTGGGTCCTCTCGGGCGTCTTCACGATCCTGATCTGGATCGCCGCCTACATGGTCAAGTGAGGTGACGTCATGAGCATGCGCACACCACTCTCCACGGTCACCGGCCGCGGTTCCTCGAAGTTCGGCACCGAGGACTACTGGATGCAGCGGGTCACCGCCGTCGCCATGGTGCCCCTGACCTTCTACGTCATCTTCCTCGTGATCTACGTCGTCGGCGCGCCCTGGGAAAAGGCCCATGCGGTCCTCGCCTCGCCCCTCTCGGCGATCCCGATCGGCGCCCTGGTGATCGCCGGCGTGCTGCACATGAAGATCGGCATGCAGGTCATCATCGAGGACTACACGCCCTCGGACGCCTGGAAGATCGCCTTCGTTCTGCTGAACAACTTCTTCTCGGCGTTGGTCGCTCTGGCGACGCTCTGGGCGGTTGCAAAACTCTCGTTCGGGATGTGAGGACCATGGCCGACATTTCCACGACCCAGGCCCCCGGCACCTCCGGCGCGGCCTACAAATTCATCGATCACACGTTCGACGTCGTGGTCGTCGGCGCCGGTGGCGCCGGCCTTCGCGCCGTCACCGGCGCCTCCGAGGCGGGCCTCAAGACCGCCTGCATCACCAAGGTCTTCCCGACCCGCTCGCACACCGTCGCGGCTCAGGGCGGCGTCGCCGCCTCGCTCGGCAACATGGGACGCGACGACTGGCGCTTCCACATGTACGACACCGTCAAGGGGTCGGACTGGCTGGGCGACCAGGACGCCATCGAATATCTGGTGCGCAACGCGCCGGACGCCGTCTACGAGCTCGAGCATTGGGGCGTGCCCTTCTCTCGCACCGAGGACGGCCGGATCTACCAGCGCCCCTTCGGCGGCATGACCACGGACTTCGGCAAGGGCATCGCCCAGCGCACCTGCGCCGCCGCCGACCGCACCGGTCACGCCATGCTGCACACGCTCTACGGCCAGTCGCTGCGCTTCGGGGCGGAGTTCTTCATCGAGTACTTCGCCATCGACCTGATCATGGACGCCGACGGCGCCTGTCGCGGTGTCGTGGCGCTCAGCCTCGAGGACGGCACCCTCCATCGCTTCCGCGCCCAGAAGACCATTCTGGCGACCGGCGGCTACGGCCGCGCCTTCTTCTCCTGCACCTCGGCCCATACCTGCACCGGCGACGGTGGCGGCATGGTGCTGCGCGCCGGCCTGCCGTTGCAGGATCTGGAGTTCGTACAGTTCCACCCGACCGGCATCTACGGCGCCGGCGTCCTCATCACCGAGGGCGCGCGTGGCGAGGGCGGCTATCTCACCAACTCCTCGGGCGAGCGCTTCATGGAGCGCTATGCCCCCTCCGCCAAGGATCTCGCCTCCCGTGACGTCGTCTCGCGCTCGATCACCATCGAGATCCGCGAGGGACGCGGCGTCGGCAAGAACAAGGACCACATCCACCTGAACCTGAGCCATCTCGACCCGGCGATCCTGGCGGAGCGCCTGCCGGGCATCACCGAGTCGGCCAAGATCTTCTCCGGCGTCGACCTGACCAAGGAGCCGATCCCGATCCTGCCGACCGTCCACTACAACATGGGCGGCATCCCGACGAACTATCACGGCGAGGTCTTGACCAAGAAGGGCGGCGACCCGGATTCGGTCGTCCCCGGCCTGATGGCGATCGGCGAGGCAGCCTGCGTATCGGTCCACGGCGCCAACCGCCTCGGCTCCAACTCGCTGACCGACCTCGTGGTCTTCGGCCGCGCCGCCGGTCTGCGCTGCAAGGAGACCGTGGTGGCGAACGCCCGTCAGGCGGACCTGCCGGCCGGCGCCGGCGATCTCGCGATCTCCCGTCTCGACAAGTGCCGCTTCGCCGCCGGCTCGACCTCGACCGCCGAGCTTCGCATGGCCATGCAGAAGACGATGCAGAACAACTGCGCCGTGTTCCGCACCGGCGAGGTTCTCGAGGAGGGCGTCGAACTGATCCAGAAGGTCTGGGAAGGCCTGCCGGACCTGAAGGTCACCGATCGGTCGCTGGTGTGGAACTCCGATCTCGTCGAGACGCTCGAGTTCGAGAACCTGATCGAGCAGGCGGTGGTCACCATGAACTCGGCGGCCAACCGCAAGGAGAGCCGCGGCGCTCACGCCCGCGAGGACTTCCCCGATCGCGACGACGCCAACTGGATGAAGCACACGCTGGCCTGGGCCGACAGCGCCACCAAGACGGTGAAGCTCGACGACCGGCCGGTGCATGCCTTCACCATGACCGACGACATCGCCTACATCGAGCCGAAGGCCCGCGTGTACTGAACGCGCTCACGTTTGCGTCGCCGTCGGCCCCTCGGCCGACGGTCCGATCGACGAAGATCACCAGAAGGGCAGACCGACGATGGTTCAGCTCACTTTGCCTAAGAATTCCACCGTGCAGACCGGCAAGACCTGGCCGAAGCCCGTCGGCGCGACCAAGCTCAAGGAATACCGCGTCTATCGCTGGAACCAGGAGGACGGCAAGAACCCGCGGATCGACGTCTATTTCGTCGACCTCGACGATTGCGGTCCGATGGTCCTCGACGGTCTGATCTACATCAAGAGCAAGATCGACCCGACGCTGACCTTCCGCCGCTCGTGCCGTGAAGGCATCTGCGGCTCCTGCGCCATGAACATCGACGGGCTCAACACCCTCGCCTGCACCAAGGGCGTCGACGAGATCAAGGGCGCGGTGAAGGTCTATCCGCTGCCGCACATGCCGGTGGTCAAGGATCTGATCCCCGACCTCACCAATTTCTACGCCCAGCACCGCTCGATCGAGCCCTGGCTGAAGACGGTGACGCCGACCCCGCAGACCGAATGGAAGCAGTCCCACGAGGACCGCGCCAAGCTCGACGGTCTCTACGAGTGCATTCTCTGCGCCTCGTGCTCGACCTCGTGCCCGAGCTATTGGTGGAACGGCGATCGTTATCTCGGCCCGGCGGTTCTCCTCCAGGCCTACCGCTGGCTGATCGACAGCCGCGATGAAGCGACCGGCGACCGCCTCGACAATCTCGAGGATCCCTTCCGCCTCTATCGCTGCCACACCATCATGAACTGCACCAACACCTGCCCCAAGGGGCTGAACCCGGCGCTGGCGATCGCCGAGATCAAGAAGATGCTGATCGAGCGTCGCCTCTGATCGACGTCCCTGAAAAAAACGAGCCCCGGTGGAGCGATCCACCGGGGCTTTTTCATTTCGAGCCGGCCGGACGACCGTGTCGCCCGACCTGGATCGCCGCCTTCAGGAGGCGCGGTGGAACAGGCTGCCGACCACCGAGCGCTTCTGCAACTCGACCACCGCCGTCGCCCAGCCGTAGCCGTCGCCGACCGCCTCGCGCAGGTAGGACACCGCCGAGGGCATCTCCGGCAGGACCAGGCCGACGACGTCGCCGCATTCGTATTCGAGTTCGGCGCCGGCGCGCCGCGCCAGCCGCTGCATCTGGCCGTTGGAGGCGAGGCAGTTCATGTAGATCCGGCGGATGCGGCGATTGCGCGCCGCCAGGACCACCGATTCCATCAGCTTCGAACCATGGCCGCGGCCCTGCCAGTCGAGCTCCACCGAGAAGGCGGCTTCCGCCTCCTTGGGCGCGGTGCCGAGCAGCCGCAATTCGCCGACGCCGACGAGACGATCGTCGACGAAGACGCCGTGGATCAGCGTGTCGAGGGTGAAGCTGGTCTCGGCATAACGGCGGATGAAGTCGTCGCCCGCCGCCATCCCGAACCGGTTGCGCCGGGTCGCGGAGTCCAGGCGCAACATGTGATCGCGGAAAGCGGGGATGTCCGCCATCCACAGCTTGCGGATCGAGCCCTGGGCAAGATCGGTCATCTTCGACCTCCGAATGAGCGCGGCGGTGCGCGTGCATCGCAGCATTTGCTGAAATGCTATTGTGCGGTGCGGTATGGCAGCAATGGGGCGACTCAGTGAAACGCCTTACATGCGTCATTCTGCCGCAGACCTTCGGCTGATGACGAACACGGTACCCACCCGCGAAATCGCCGTGATCCCGGATGATGCTGCCGCCCGGTGGTCGAGACAATCTGACGCCCGCGTCCCGCAAGCGTCGGATTTTGACCACGTGGTCAATGAGATAGTGGTTCGAATTCACGAGACGGACGGGAACCATCCGTCTCGATCGAACCACGAGGTCGCCGTGGGGGTCGCGGTCGGCGGAGGATCGCGGTAAAACTGCGGTCGAGTGGTCTATCGAGGAGTCGATGCCGATGATTCGCGGAAATCGGGTAGCCGTCGCGCTACTGTTGGCCGGCACGGTCGCCGGGTGCGGTCGTCTCGGCCTCAACGACGGCCCGACCGTTCCCCGTTACGAGCCCTTGCCCGCCGCCCCGACGGCCCCGGTCTCCCAAGGCGCGCTGCAACCGCTGCCGCCGCTGGCCGATGGTTCGGTCGCGCCGATGGCCGGCCAGCCGCTCGACCCCAACGCCCCGCCGCCCACCCCGCCGCCGCCGATGGCGACGCCGGCCAAGCCCGCCCAGGTCGCCGCCGTCGGCCCCGACAAGGGCGCGCCGGTCGGGCGCACCGAGCTGCTCGGCGGCTGGCGGCTGTCGTCCGGCTCCGACAATTGCCAGTTGTTCATGAACCTGACCAGTTGGGCCGGCGGCTATCGCGCCATCTCCAAGGGCTGCAATTCGCCCGAATTGGCGAAGATCTCCGCCTGGGACCTCCAGGGCCGGCAGGTCACGCTCAAGGGCGCCGACGGTTCGATCGTCGCCACCCTCAACAGCGCCGGCGGCGAGAAGTTCAACGGCACCACCGCCTCGAGCGTGCCGGTCTCGCTGTCGCGCTGAGCCTCCTCTCGCCCCGAGGAGAATGGCCCATCGCCATCTTCCCGGTTCGGACGGCCTCATCACCGTCGTCCGCGTACCATTGGGAGCCCGTCCGCGATGCCCACCGTCCATCTTCTCACCGACGACGAGCTCTCGGCGGAGGCGCGCGCCGTCTTCGACGACATCCGCGCCACCCGCAAGACCGACTTCGTCAACAATTTCTGGCGGGCGCTCGCCAACGATCCGGTCACGCTGAAGCGCACCTGGGAGAGTATCAAGCAGGTCATGGGTCCGGGATCCATCGACCCTCTCGTCAAGGAGATGCTCTACGTCGCCGTCTCGATCGCCCACGGCTGCGAATATTGCGTCGCCTCGCACACGACCGCCGCCCGCGCCAAGGGCATGACCGCCGAACAGCACATGGAACTGATCGCCGTGATCGGCATGGCGGCCGAGACCAATCGCCTGGTCACCGCCCTGCAGGTCCCCGTCGACGACGTCTTCCGCAATCCGCCGGCGAAGTGATCGCGCCGCGATCTCATGAGTGCCATCAGGCCATCGCGGGTCGGAATGGGGCAATCGCGCGTCCTTGTCGCGACACCCGCCCCGTGCGATGATTTCGCCATGGCAAGGACCCTGGACATCGTCACCGCCGTCGTGAGCCTCATCGGGGCCATGACCACGGTCGTCTCGTCCGCCGCCGCCATCGAGTGCACCTGCCGCGCCCCGGGCAAGCGTGTCGAACTCGGCGGCACGATCTGCCTGCGCACCCCCGACGGCCCCCGGCTCGCCCGCTGCGTGATGGATCTCAACATCACGTCCTGGAAGGTCCTGGACGCCCCCTGCCCGGTGTCCGCTCTGCCCGACCCCGCGCCACAGAGCCGGATCGCCACCGCGTGGCGGAGCCCGATCGCGATTCCGCCTGCCCCCTGACGCCCCGAGGCTCCTGCCTTCCGACCTGACCGAAGCGACCGAGGATCAGTAGTCCGACAGCACCGTGTCGTCGGAATAGGCGACGCCCATCACGTCCTTGGTGATCGCCTGTCCGCAGATCACCCGGCCCTTGACCGGATCGAAGGTCAGTGTCGGGTTGCCGCAGAGCTGCCAACCCTTGTTGAGGGCGGCGGAGACGCGCTTGCAGAAGGCGGCGTCGTCCGGGCCGGTGAGAAGACGGTAGTGCTTCATCGCGGATCCCCCCTCAGGCGACGGCCGCCGCCGCGATGGCGCGGGCGATGGCGACGGTCCGTTTCGCCATTTCGGCATGCAACAGCTCGACCATGCGGCCGTCGAGGGTGATGACCCCCTTCGAGGCGTTCTCCGGCAGCGCGAAGGCGGCGAGGATCTTCTCCGCCTGCGTCACGTCCGCCTCCGACGGTGAGAACATCCGGTTGGCCACCGCCATTTGATTGGGGTGGATCAGCGTCTTGCCGTCCATGCCGAGATCGCGGCCCTGCTCGCATTCGGCGATCAGCCCCTCGGTGTCCGAGAGATCGTTGTAGACGCCGTCGATGACGTCGAGGCCATGGGCGCGGCCGGCGGCGAGCGCCGTGGCGAGCCACGGCAACATCGGCGCGCGCCCGGGGACGAAGCGGGCCCGGGTCTCCTTGGCGAGATCGTTGGTGCCGAGAACGAACACCGACAGGCGCCGGCCTTCGCGGGTGCCGGTCGCCGCCGCGATGGCGCCGGCGTTCAAGACCGCGAGCGGCGTCTCGAACATCGCCCAGATCGCGACGCTCTCCGGCGCGCCGATCCGATCGAGCACGGCGGCGGCCTCGTGGACGTCCGCCGCGCTCGACACCTTGGGGATCAGCACCGCGTCGGGGACGACGCCCGCCGCCGCCTCGAGATCACTCAGACCCCAGGGGCCGGCGAGCGAATTGACCCGGATCACCACCTCGCGCGGCCCGAAACCGCCGGCCTTCACCACCGCCACGACCTGGTCGCGCGCCACCTCCTTGGCATCCGGCGCGACGGAATCCTCGAGGTCGAGGATCACCGCGTCGGTCGATAGGGTCTTGGCCTTCTCCAACGCCCGGGCGTTGGACCCCGGCATGTAGAGGACGCTGCGGCGCGGACGAATGATCATGGGGTCTCTCCGGCAAGGCACTTCGATCGACGGCCGGACCCTAGCGAAGCCCATGCCGCTCAGCAATCGGCCGATGGAAGCAGCCGCCGGCCGCCGGCCGCGCCCGCTCGGGCTCGTGCCGTCAGTCGCGCCCGCTCGGGCTCAGTCGGCCGGCCAGCGCCAGCAGGCCGACGACCAGCCAGGCGCCGATCATCGTCGAGCCGCCGATCGGCGCGGCATAGGGAAAGAGCCGCTCTCCGCGAAGGGCGAGAAGCGTCACGTCGAGGCCGAAGAGCCCGGCGCCGAGCCCGAGGGCCGCCGCCGCGAGCGCCGGCACCATCCGCTCGCCGGCCCGGCCGACGAGGGCGGCGAGGCCGAGGAGGGCGGCGGCGTGGACCATCAGGATCTGCGACGCCTGCCCCAACATGGCGCCGCCGGCGACATGGGCGGCGACCGCGCCGTCGGCCACGCCGGCCGCCCCGAGGAGGCCTGCCAGGGCGATGAGAAGGGCGGAGGGGCGCATCCTCGGCGCCCTCAGCATTCCGCGACCCCATCGGCGACGAGATCGCCGATCCGGGCGCCGCCGGCTGCCGGCGCATCGGGATGCGACAGATGGACCTCGGGCACGACCGGCATCGGCACCCGCACCTTCTCGGTCGGCGCCAGGACCACCGCCTCGCCCTCGATCACCTTGTCGCCGTTCTGATTCACCGCGACGCAGTCGAAGGTGACGATCTTCTTGTCGTCGCGCTTCGACTTGACCTCGACCCGCGCGGTGATGCGGTCGCCGATGCACACCGGCCGCTTGAAGGCGAGCGACTGCGACAGATAGATCGTGCCGGGGCCGGGAAGCCGGGTGCCGAGCAGCGACGAGATCACCGCGCCGCCCCACATGCCGTGCATGATGACGCCCTTGAAGCGGGTGCCGGCGGCATAGACCGGGTCGAGATGGGCCGGATTGACGTCGCCGGAGACGACGGCGAAGAGTTCGATGTCGGCGGCGCCGACCTCGCGCGTCACCTCGGCGTGGTCGCCGACGACGATTTCATCGAAAGTCCGATTTTCCAGGAAGGTCATGTCAACGCTCTCTCGTCGTGCGCCCGAAAGGCGCGTTCGACGTCACCGCGGGCTCGTCGCACCGCAAAACCCTATCGCGATCACACCGCACTGCACAGTGTGAATTCGCCGGCAGATCTTACACCAAAGGCGACCACGCGACGGTTTCGCCGCCGAACAGGGGGACGATCTCGCCCTCGCCCGCCACCGGCACCGCTTCGGCCACCAGGCGCGACCTCTCCGCCCACGTCACCCGCTCCTCGTTGGGAGCGAGGCCGTAGAAGGCCGGGCCGTTGAGCGAGGCGAAGGCCTCGAAGCGATCGAGCGCCCCTTCCTCGGCGAAGACCTGGAGATAGGCCTCGAGCGCGGTCGGCGCCGAGAACACCCCGGCGCAGCCGCAGGCCGTCTCCTTGAGGTGGCGCATGTGCGGAGCGGTGTCGGTGCCGAGGAAGAACGAGGCCTCGCCGCTGGTCGCGGCCTGCCGCAGCGCCCGCTTGTGGGTCGCGCGCTTGAGGATCGGCAGGCAGTACATGTGCGGCCGGATGCCGCCCCGGAAGATCTCGTTGCGATCGAAGAGCAGATGCTGCGGCGTCATCGTCCCGGCCATGCGGCCGGCGTTGGCCCGCACGATCTCCACCCCCTCCGCCGTGGTGACGTGCTCGAGCACGACCTTGAGGGCGGGGAAGTCGGCGAGCATCGGTACCAGCACCTCGTCGACGAAGCGCGCCTCGCGATCGAAGATGTCGACCTCGGCGCGCGTCACCTCGCCGTGGACGAGCAGCGGCATCCCGGCCGTCTCCATCGCCGCCAGCACGCCCGAGACGGCGGCGATCGAGGTCACCCCGAACTGCGAATTGGTGGTGGCATGCGCCGGATAGAGCTTCACCGCGCTCAGCACGCCGTCGCGGAAGCCGGCGACGATGTCGACCGGATCGGTGCCGTCGGTGAGATAGGCGGTCATCAACGGCGTGAAGTCGACGCCCTCCGGCACGGCGGCGCGGATCCGATCGCGATAGGCCGCCGCCATCGCCGTCGTCGTCACCGGCGGCGACAGGTTGGGCATGACGATCGCCCGGCCGAAGGCCCGCGCCGTGAAGGGCACGACCGCGCTCATCGGCGCGCCGTCGCGGAAGTGAACATGCCAATCGTCCGGGCGGCGAAAGGTGATGGTGCGCATGGCTCGCTCCTCGGGGCGCCGGTCGGCCGGCGGAGACGAGACCCGCGTCGGCGCGAGCTCGATCGTCCATCCCGAGGGAAATCACGTGGCGGGATTTCGTTCAAGGGCCATGTCGCCGGCGCGAAGCGCGGCCAATGCCTTGAAAGAGCTGGAAAAGAAAAAAGGCCGCCTCTCGGCGGCCGAAGTCTAGGGAGGAAACGCCCAAGGAGGGCAGTGAAACGACCAAAGTGGCCGCGTCACGAGAGGGAACTTAGGCGTGTTCGTTCGGCACCGCAATATGAGCAGTACTGCGGAACAGCGATGCAATATTGCATGGCTTACGATGTCGCAGCCACTGGTGGACACCGGCTTTCCAGTCCGATCAGAGAACCTTGCCCGGATTGAGGATGCCCTTCGGATCGAGCGTCGCCTTGATCGCCCGCATGGTGGCCAGCGCCACCGGATCCTTCACCTCCTCGAGCAGGTGCTTCTTCAGGCGGCCGATGCCGTGTTCGGCCGAAACCGAGCCGCCGTGGGCGAGCACCACCGCGTGGACCACCCGGTTCAATTCGTCCCAGCGCGCCAGATAGGCGGCTTTGTCGACCCCGACCGGCTGGGAGAAGTTGAAGTGGATGTTGCCGTCGCCGAGATGGCCGAAGGGCACCGGGCGAATGCCCGGGATCAGCGCCTCGGCGGCGCGGACACCCTCGGCGATCACCTCCGGCACGGCGGCGATCGGCACCGAGACGTCGTGCTTGATCGATCCGCCCTCGATCCCCTGCACCTCCGACATGCCCTCGCGCATCCGCCACAGGCCGGCGCGCTGGTCGAGCGACCCGGCGATCACCGCGTCGTCGACCTCGCCCGCCTCCATCGCCTCGCCGAGCACCGCCTCGAAGGCCTCCTCGCCGCCCGTGTCGGTGGCCGAGGACACTTCCATCAGCACGTACCAGGGATGGCGATCGGCGATCGGATCGCGCGCGCCCGGCAGATGCTTCACGACCAGATCGACGCCGAAGCGCGGCATCAGCTCGAAACCGGTCAGCGCCGCGCCGAAGGCCGCCTTGGCACGGCCGAGCAGCGCCACCGCCGCCTCCGGCGAGCCGAGCGCCACGAAGGCGGTGGCGAAGGACTTCGGCCGCTGCCAGAGCTTCAACACCGCCGCCGTGATGATGCCGAGCGTGCCCTCCGAGCCCATGAACAGGTGCTTGAGGTCGTAGCCGGTGTTGTCCTTCCTGAGCTTGCCGAGCCCGTTCAGCACCCGTCCGTCGGCGAGCACCACCTCGAGCCCGAGCACCAGGTCGCGGGCGTTGCCGTAGGAGATCACCTGGGTGCCGCCGGCATTGGTGGCGAGATTGCCGCCGATGGTGCACGAGCCCTCCGCCGCCAGGGACAACGGAAACAGCCGATCGACCGCTTCCGCCGCCTCCTGGGCCCCGAGCAGCGTGACGCCGGCCTCCACCGTCATCGTGTCGGTGACCGGATCGACCTCGCGAATGCGGTCGAGACGCTTCAGCGACAACACGATCTCGTCGCCGGCTTCCGACGGCGTCTGGCCGCCGACCAGCCCGGTGTTGCCGCCCTGCGGCACGATCTTGACGCCGTGCGCGTCGGCCAGCGCCATGACCGCCGCGACTTCCGCCGTCGTCTTCGGCCGCACCACGGCGGGCGTCGCGCCGCGATAGAGACCGCGCAGCTCGATCAGATGCGGCTCGACGTCGATCGCCTCGGTCAGGACTTGGCCGGCGCCGACGATGGCGCGCAGGCGGTCGAGGAGATCGGAAAGGGCGAGCGGCTGGGGAGTGGCGGTCATCGGCGATCTCGGATCTCGGGAAACACGGCCCATCGATACAGCCGACCGGCTCACGTCGGCAAGCCGCGCCGCCGCCTCACCCACGCCCCCAGCCGGTCCATCAGCAGATAGATCGCCGGCGTGGTGTAGAGGGTGAGCACCTGCGACACGACGAGGCCGCCGACGATGGTGACGCCGAGCGGCCGGCGCATCTCCGCTCCGGCGCCCGAGGCGATCACCAGCGGCAGCGCGCCGAGGAGGGCGGCGAGCGTCGTCATCAGGATCGGCCGGAAGCGCTCGACCGCCGCCATCCGCACCGCGTCGAGCGTCGACAACCCGCGCTCGCGCGCCGCCATCACCGCGAAGTCGACCAGCAGGATGCCGTTCTTCTTGACGATGCCGATCAGGAGAATGATGCCGATCAGCCCGACCATGTCGAGTTGCATGCCGAAGACCTTCAGCGCGATCAGCGCCCCGAGCCCGGCCGGCGGCAGGGTCGAGATGATGGTCAGCGGATGAATCAGGCTCTCGTAGAGGATGCCGAGGATGATGTAGACGGCGAGCAGCGCCGTCACCACCAGGATCCAGGTGCTCCCCGAGGACTTGGCGAATTCCTTGGCGTCGCCGGCGAATTCGGTGTGCAGCGTGTCCGGCGGATGCAGCTCGGCCACCGCCTGGCGGATCGTCTCGGTCGCCGCCTCGAGCGTCGAGGTCGTCGCCGCGTCGAAACTCACCGTCACCGAGGGGAACTGACCCTGGTGGTTGACCGCGAGCGGCGCCGTGCGGCGCTCGACCCGCGCGATGCTCGACAGCGGCACTTGGCGTCCACCCGCGGCGCCCACCCACAGATCGGCGATGTCGGAGGGATCGCGCGCCCGCGCCTCCTCGACTTCCAGCACCACCCGGTACTGGTTGCGCGAGTCGTGGATCACCGAGATCAGACGCTGCGCATAGGCATTGGCGAGCGCCGTGTCGATGTCGCGTATCGACACGCCGAGCCGCGAGGCCGCCAGCCGATCGATCACCACGTCGGCCTGGAGACCGGCGCGCATCCGATCGCTCGACACGTCGACCAGTTCGGGCAGCTTCTTCAGCGCGTCGACGATCTTCGGCGCCCAGGTGACCAATTCGTCGAAATCGGGATCCCACAGGGTGAACTGATAGGACGACTTGCCCTGTCGCCCACCGACGCGCAGGTCCTGCATCGGGAACATGAAGACGCTGATGCCCGGCACCGCCGTCAGCGACTTGCGCAGGCGCGCGATCACCGTGCGCGACGGCTCGCCGCCCGCCTTGACCGTCTTCAGCGACAGGAACATCCGCCCCTGATTGACCGCGCCCATGCCGCTGCCGACGGAGGACGCCACGCCCTCGACCATCGGATCGGCGAGCACGATGTCGCCCGCCCGCTTCTGCAGATCGACCATCGCCGGGAAGGACACCTCGGGGGCGGCCTCGGTGAAGCCGAAGACCAGCGAGGTGTCGTCCTGCGGCACCATGCCCTTGGGTACCGACGAAGCCAGCCAGACCGTCGCCCCGACCGTGGCGCACGCCACCACGATCATCGACCAGGGATGGCGCAGCGTTCCCTCGAGCGAACGCCCGTAGGCGCGCGCGATGCGCGTCAGCACCCGGTCCGCCGCCGCTTCCGCCCGGGTCTGCGGACCGACGCCGATGAAGCGGCCGCAGATCATCGGTGTCACCGTGAGCGAGACCACCGTCGACACCAGGATGGCGAAGCTCATGGTGAAGGAGAATTCGGCGAGGAACTTGCCGATCATGCCGCCGGCGAACATCAGCGGGATGAAGGCGGCGATCAGCGACAGGCCGATCGCCACCACGGTGAAGGCGATCTGCCGCGCCCCGACGAAGGCGGCGTCGAGCGGGCTCATGCCCTCCGCCCGCCGGCGATGAATGTTCTCGATCATCACGATGGCGTCGTCGACGACGAAGCCGACGGCGATGGTCAGCGCCATCAGCGACAGATTGTCGATCGAGAACCCGGCCACCCACATCGCCGCGAAGGTTCCCGAGAGCGCCAGCGGCACGGTGACGCCGGCGGCGATGGTCGGGGTCAGCCGGCCGAGAAAGGCGACCACCACCGCCATCACCAGGCCGATCGAGACGAACAGCGTCGTGCGCGTGTCGGCGACGCTGGCGCGGATGGTGACGGTGCGGTCGTTGACCACCGAGAATTCGAGCCCCGCCGGGACCCAGCGTTTCAGCTCCGGGATCAGCGCCCTCACCCGGTCGACGGTGTCGATGACGTTGGCGTCTGCCTGTCTGGTGAGGGTGAGGATCACCGCCGGCCGGCCGTTGTACCAGCCGGCGGCGCGGGTGTTGCGCACCCCGGCGGAGACCGTGGCGACGTCCTCGACCCGCACGATCGCGCCCTTGGCGCTCTTCACCACGATCTTCTCGAAGTCCTCCGGCCGGCTCAGGTGATCGTCGGCGGAGATCATCTCGACGATCTCGTCGCCCTGGATCGCCCCGAGCGCCCCACGCACGTTGGCGTTGGCGATCGCCTTCCTCAGGTCGTCGAGCCCGAGGCCCGCCGCCGCCAGCCGCGCCGGATCGGCCTGGACCCTGACCGCCGGTTGATCGCCGCCGGCGACCGTGACGTCGGCGACGCCCTCCACCTGCGACATGCGCTGGACGATCACCGTGTCGGCGATGTCGTAGATCTCCGCCACCGACAGCGTGTCGGAGGTCAGCGCCAGGATCAGCACCGGCATCGCGGAAGGGTTGAACTTGCGCAAGGAGGGCGCGGTGGTGAGATCGCTCGGCAGATCGCTCGCCGCCGCGTTGATCGCCGCCTGGACATCCTGCGCCGCCCCGTCGACCTGGCGCGACGGATCGAACTGCACGGTGATGCTGGTCGCCCCGAGCAGCGAGTAGGAGGAGATCTCGCTCACCCCGGCGATCGCTCCGAGATGGCGCTCGAGCGGGGCGGCGACACTCGCCGCCATGGTCGCGGGATCGGCGCCCGGCCGGCTCGCCGAGACCCGGATGGTGGGGAAATCGACCGACGGCAGGCTCGCCACCGGCAACTGGAAGAGCGCCACCATGCCGGCCAGGAACAAGCCGACGGCCATGAGGATGGTCCCCACCGGTCGCCGGATGAAGGGGCCGGAGATGTCGATCATGGGATCGTCCCCCGCCCCGCCGCGGGCGCGATCGCGGCCTTCGACCCGCCGCGCATCCGCGCCGCCGCCCGCTCGATCGCCAGATAGACCACCGGGGTGGTGTAGAGGGTGAGGAGTTGGCTGAGCAGCAGCCCGCCGACGATGGTGACGCCGAGCGGAATCCGCAGCTCCGATCCCGTCCCCTGCGCCAGCGCCAGCGGCACCGCGCCGAGAAGCGCGGCGAGCGTCGTCATCATGATCGGCCGGAAGCGCAAGGCGCAGGCCTCGACGATCGCCTCGTGAGGCGCTAGCCCGCGCGTTCGCTCCGCCACGATGGCGAAGTCGATCATCATGATGGCGTTCTTCTTGACGATGCCCATCAAGAGAACGATGCCGATCAGCGCCACGATCGACAGTTCGAGCCCGGTCATCGACAGCGCGATCAACGCCCCGACACCGGCCGACGGCAGCGTCGTCAGGATGGTGAAGGGGTGGGCGAAACTCTCGTAGAGAACGCCGAGCACCACGTAGATGGTGACCACCGCCGCCAGGATCAGCCACGGCTGCGAGGCGAGCGAGCGCGAGAACTCCGCCGCGTCGGCGTCCGCCTCGCCGGTCACCGCGTCGGAGATGCCGATCTCGGCGCGGGTCGTCTCGATCGCCGCCAGCGCCTGTTCGAGCGAGACGTCGGGCGCGGTGTCGAAGGACAGCGTCGCCGAGGGGAACTGGTCGGCGCGGGTCACCGACAGGGGCGCCGTCCGCCGCGTCACCCGGGCGAAGGAGGAGAGCGGCACCTGCACCCCGCCGGTGCCGGCGACATGCAGCCGATCGAGCACCGAGGCGTCCCGCCCCTGCCCCGGATCGGCCTCGAGCACCACCCGATACTGGTTCGACTGGGCGTAGATGGTCGAGATCTGCCGCTGGGCGAAGGCGCTCGACAGCATGTCGACGATCGACTGCACCGAGACGCCGTAACGGCCGGCGCGATCGCGGTCGATCTCGACATGGGCGCGCAAGCCCCCGTCCTGGCTCTCCAGCGCCACGTGGTCGAACTCCGGCCGCGCCGACAGCGCCGCCGCAAGGGCCTTCGCGCTGGTCCCCACCAGGGCGCCGTCGGTGCCGGTCAGGGTGTATTGATATTGCGATCGGCTGGTCTTCATGCCGATGCGCACGTCCTGCACCGGCTGGACGTAGACGGTGACGCCCGGCACCGCCGCGCCGAGCCGGCGCAACCGCCCGGCGACCTCGAAGGCGGTCGAGGCGCGGCCGTCGCGCGGCTTCAGATCGACGGTCATTCGCGCCGTGTTGCCGGTGGTGTTGAGCGAGCCGACGCCGAGCACCGCGACGACGCCGTCGACGTCCGGGTCGCTCTGGAAGGCGCGCGCCACCGCGTCCTGGAGCCGCGTCATCTCGGCGAAGGACGACTGCGGCGCCCCCTCGAGCACCACCGAGATCAGGCCGGTGTCCTGATTGGGCAGGAACCCCTTCGGCGCCACCACGTAGAGCCAGCCGGTGAGCGCCAGCGTGCCGGCGGTGATCACCAGCACGGCGCGCTGATGGTCGAGCGCCCAGCCGAGCGAGCGCTCGTAGCCGCGCGCCATCGCCGCGATCGGCCATTCGCACGCCGCCAGGAAGCGCCCGAAGGCGCTCCTCGGGTCGTGCGTCTCGTGGCCCTTCAACAGCCGGCCGCACATCATCGGCGTCAGCGTCAGCGACACCACCGCCGAGACCACCACCGCGATCGTCAGCGTCAGCGCGAACTCGCGGAACATGCGGCCGACGAGGCCGGTCATGAACAGCAGCGGGATGAACACCGCGACCAGCGACAGGGTCAGGGAGATGACGGTGAAGCCGATCTCCGCCGCGCCCTCGCGCGCCGCCTCGAGCGGCCCGAGCCCGCCCTCCTGGCGCCGGACGATGTTCTCGATCATCACGATGGCATCGTCGACGACGAAGCCGGTGCCGATGGTGAGCGCCATCAAGGACAGATTGTCGAGCGAGAAGCCCATCGCCCACATCGCCGCGAAGGTGGCGACGATCGACAAGGGCAGGGTGACGCCGGCGATGATCGTGGCACGCAGCGAGCGCAGGAAGACCAGCACCACCAGGACCACCAGGGCCGCGGCGAGCACCAGCGAGAATTCGACGTCGGCGATCGAGGCGCGGATCGTGTCGGTCCGGTCGTGCACCACCTCGATCCGCACCCCGGCCGGCATCGCGCGCTGCAGCCGCGGGATCTCCGCCCTCAGCCGCCCCACCGTCTCGACGATGTTGGCGCCCGGCTGCTTCTGGATGTCGAGGATGACGGCGGGCTTGCCGCGATACCAGCCGCCGACGAACGTGTCCTCGAGCCCCTCGACCACCTTCGCCACGTCGCCGAGCAGCACCGGCACGCCGTTCTTCTTGGCGATCACCAGCTTCTCGAAGCCCTCGATCGCCGAGATCTGGTCGTTGGCGCCGATGGTGTAGGACTGGGTCGGCCCGTCGAGCGACCCTTTCGAGCCGGCGACGTTGCCGGCGACGATCGCCGTCCTCAGGTCCTCGAGCCCGAGCCCGTAGCCGGCGAGCCGGGTGAGATCGGCGCGCACCCTGAGCGCCGGGCGCACCCCGCCGGCGAGCGTCACCCGGCCGACGCCGGTGACTTCCGAAAGACGCGGCGTGATCAGGGTGTCGGCGAGATCGGAGAGGAGGCGCAGCGGCGCCGCGGCGCCGGTCAGCGCCAGGGTGAGGATCGGCGTGTCGGCCGGATTGACCTTCGAATAGACCGGCGGATAGGGCAGGCTCGTCGGCAGCGTCGAGGCGGAGGCGTTGATCGCCGACTGCACGTCCTGCGCCGCCGCGTCGATGTCGCGATCGAGCACGAACTGCAGCGTGATCCGCGACAGGCCGTAGGAGCTCTCCGAGGTCATCGCGGCGAGCGACGGGATCTTGCCGAACTGGCGCTCGAGCGGCGCCGTGACGATGTCGGCGATGGTCTCCGGATTGGCGCCGGGCAGTCGCGTGGTGATCTCGAGGGTCGGGAAATCGACCTGAGGCAGCGACGAGACGGGAAGGCGCAGGAAGCCCAAGACGCCGACGATCAGGATCGCCGCCGCGAGCAGCGACGTGGCGATCGGCCGATCGATGAAGGGACGCGAGACGCTCATGGCCGAGCGCCCGCGCCGGAACCTCCCGATCCTCCGCCGGCCGGAGCCGTCCCGGCCTTGCCTTGTCCGCCGCCTTCGCCTTCGGCGCGCTTGCGTCGACCCTCGCCGCCGCCCTTGCCGTCGCCCTTGCCCCGACCCTTCTCGCCGGCCGCCGGTGTCGACGCGGGCGCTTCCGCCGGTTCGGGCGCGGCGCCCTCCGCCACAGACGTCGGCTTGACCTTCACCCCTTCGGTGAGACGGGTGAAGCCGGTGGTCAGCACCTTTTCGCCGACCTCGACGCCCGAGCCGATCGCCGCCCGATGCTCGTCCTGGCGCGCCACCGTGATCGGCCGCCGCGCCACCTTGTCCTCCGCCCCGAGCACCCAGACATAGGCACCCTCGGTGCCGCGCTGGACCGCCGCGGCCGGCACCACCGTCGCCCCCTTCAGCGTGTCGACCAGCACCCGCACGTCGACGAACTGGCCCGGCCACAACCGCGTCTCGGCATTGGGCAGCGCCGCCTTGATCTTGACCGTGCCGGTGGTGCTGTCGACCTGATTGTCGATCACCTCGACGAATCCGCGATCGATCGTCGTCCGCGTCTCGCCGCCCATCACCTCGACCGGCACCCGCCCACGCGCCTGCGCCGCCAGGAGGGCGGCGAGCTGCTGCTGTGGCAGGGTGAAGGTCACCGCGATCGGCCTGATCTGGGCGATCGACACGATGCCGGTGGTGTCGGAGGCGCGCACCAGCGTGCCGACGTCGACCGCGCGGATGCCGGTGCGTCCCGAGATCGGGGCGCGGAGGGTGGTGTTGTCGAGATCGACCTTGGCGGCGTCGATGACGCCCTGGTCGATCTTCAACTGTGCCTCGAGCTTGGCGACGGTCGCCCGCTGGGTGTCGGCCTGCTGGCGCGAGCCGGATTCCGACTGGGCGAGGCGGATGTAGCGATCGAGATCGATGCGGGCGTTGCGCAGGTCGGCCTCGTCCAACTCGCGGCGCGCCACCGCCTGATCGTAGATCGCCTTGTAACTCGCCGGATCGATGCGGGCGATCACCGCCCCCGCCTCGACGTCCTCGCCTTCGCGGAAGCCCAGTTCGAGAATGCGGCCGTCGACCTGCGCCCGTACGGTGACGGCGGCGAAGGCCTGCACCGTGCCGATGCCGTCGACCAGCACCGGCACGTCCTCGCGGGCGGCCGGCACCACCACCACCGGCGTCGGCCCGTCGCCCGCCCCCATGCCGCCGCGTCGCCCGCCGCCCGGCCCGCCACCCGGCCCGCCGCCGGGCGACGGGCCGACG
>JAFHCF010000234.1:0-7668 GCA_048497495.1 Prosthecomicrobium sp. | reverse complement strand
GGCCGGGGGGGCCCGGCCATCGGCCGAGGCGGCGGGCCCGGCTGCGCGGTCGCGGGTGCCGGGATCGCGGAACCGGCGACGAGGCCGAGAGCCGGGACGCCGGCTAGGCCGGAGGCGCGCGTGAGATACCGTCGCGCGCGAGCCGTCTTCGAGTAGGTCGCCTTCACCCTCGCCTCCCCTGCCGTCGATCCGACGCGAGACCGCGCCGAGACGATCGTCGTGAGACCAACACGAACCCGGCGCGCCCGACGTCGAACCTCGTGTGCCGCGAAAGGTCGCAATCGGAGCGACCCCGCGGGCGGGGCGACGAAAAACCCCGCCCCGAGGCGACCTCGGGGCGGGGTACTCATTCGATCGGGATCGATGCTCTCAGGCAGACCGCGAAGGCGCGATCCGACGAGGCCTGCGGCTCACAGGGCTCCGCCCTGCGGATTGGGGCCGCTCATGCCGGGACCACCGGTGCCCGGGCCGTAACCCTGCGGGCCACTCATGCCGGGACCGCCCATGCCGGGGCCGTAGCCTTGCGGGCCGCCCCAACCGGGACCGCGACCCTGCATGCCGCCCATACCGGGGCCACCCATGCCGGGGCCATAGCCCTGCGGGCCGCCCCAACCCGGACCGCCCATGCCGGGGCCGTTGCCCTGCATGCCGCCCATACCGGGACCACCCATGCCGGGGCCGTAGCCCTGCGGGCCACCCCAACCGGGGCCGCCCATGCCGGGGCCATTACCCTGCATGCCGCCCTGGCCGGGGCCGTATTGCCAACCCGGACCACGGTTCCAGCCTTGGCCGCGATGCCAACCCTGGCCACCCATGCCGGGGCCCGCGCCCCAGCCCTGGCCGGGACCGCCCCAACCACCGCCTTGCTGGCCGCCCCAACCGCCGCGCATGCCGCCGCCCATCGGGCCGGCGAGCGCCAGTTCCTCGTGGTTAACCTTGCCGTCGTCGTTGCGATCGAAGAGGGCGAAACGCTTCTTGAGCGGGTTCTCGAACTCCGCCTTGGTGACCTTGCCGTCACCATCGATGTCGTGGCGGCCGAGGAAGTGCGCCGCCGCCTGCGGAGGGGCGAAGCGGCCGAACCAGGTCTCGACTTCCGTCTTTTCGACGACGCCGCTCTTGTCGGCATCGATCTCGGTGAAGCGGGTGCCGGCGCCGGCGAGGAATTCCTCGAGCGTCACGGTCCCGTCCTTGTTGGCGTCGAAGCGGGTGAACATCCGCTCCATCATGGCCGCACGGCCGAAGCCGGGACCCATGCCCGGTCCACCGCAGCCCATCGGACCACGGGCGTAGGCGACGCCGCCGGCGCCGATCGCCAGGACACTCGCTCCGATCAGGATCTTGGTCAGGGTCTTCATCTCGATCTCCTCTTCGGATGGTCCGTCCCCCGAACCGTGGGGGACTTCCGAATTTCGAAGCGGAGATTATGCGCCCCGACATTGCCGGGACTTTGTCGCTGCATTAACGATCGTTCATCTCCCGGGCGAAATCCGGCCGACCCCGCGCGCCTCAGCGGTCGGACTTGCGCGCCTTCACCTTGCCGAGGATACCCTGATAGGCGAGGCGGGCGGCGGCTTCGGTCTCCACCAGATGCGCCTCGAGATGGGCGAAGTCGGGCAGTTCGCCAATGCGGGTGAGAAGGTCGATCAGGCCGCGCGGCGCGTTCGCGGGCACGAAGGCGCCGTCGGAGGCCATGCGCAGCGCCTGGGTGAGCCCCTGATATAGGCGCATCGCCGGGATCAGCACGTCGGCGGTATCGGCGGCGAGATGGCCGGCGGCGGCGAGGCGGTCGAGCGCGGCGATGGTGCCGGTCGCCAGCACGCCGCCGTCCTCGGAGGCGTGGGCGAGCATCAGATACTGGGCGACGAATTCGACGTCGACGAGGCCGCCGTCGACCTGCTTGATGTCCCAGGGGTCGTCGGTGCCCTTCTCCTCGCGGATCAGGGCGCGCATCTCGACGACGTCGGCGCGCAGCTTCGCCGGATCACGAGGGACGACGAGAACCTCGCGGATCGCCGCGGCGACGGTGGCGGCGAAGTCCGGATCGCCGGCGATCACCCGGGCGCGGGTCAGCGCCATGTGCTCCCAGGTCCAGGCCTCCTCGGCGTGATAGGCGCGGAACGCCGCCAGACGGGTCGCCATCGGACCCTTGTTGCCGGAGGGGCGCAGGCGGAAGTCGACCTCGTAGAGCAGCCCCTGCGCCGTCGGCGCCGAGAGGGCGGCGACCAGGCGCTGGGTCAGGCGGATGTAGAATTGGCTCGGCGCCAGCGGCTTGGCGCCGTCCGACATGTCGCAGTCGGGATCGAAGTCGTAGAGCAGCATCAGGTCGAGGTCGGAGGCCGCCGTCATCTCGCGCCCGCCGAGCTTGCCCAGCGCCACCACGGTCGCGACGCCGCCCTTCACCCGACCGTGCGCCTTGACCAGCTCGGCCTCCACCGCCGCGAGCAGGCGGCGCACCAGTACGCCCGCCACCGTCGCGAAGGCCGTGCCGGCCTGCGCCGCCGACAGGGTGCCGGTCAAGACGCGCACGCCGACCAGGAAGATCTGCTCCTGGCCGAAGATGCGGGCGCGATCGAGCAGGTCCTCGTAGTCGCGGGCCTCACCGAAGCTCTCGGCGAGCCGGCGGTCGAGATCGGCCTCGTCGGGGACGGCGTCGAAGAAGGCCGGCTCCATCAGGGCGTCGAGGACGCGCGGCCGCCGGCCGATGGTCTCGGCGAGTTTGGGCGCCGCCCCCATGATCTGGGTGAGGAGCGACAGGAGCTGCGGGTTGGAGACCAGCAGCGAGAACAGTTGGACGCCGGCCGGCAGCCGCGCCACCAGTCGGTCGAAGGCGAGGAAGGCGGCGTCGGCGTTGGCGGTCTCGGCGATGGCGGTGAGCAGCGCCGGGGTGAGTTCGGTCAGCCGCTCGCGCGCCACCGTCGAGCGGGTGGCGGCGTAGCGCCCGAAGTGCCAGGCGCGGATCGCGGCGGTGACCTCGCGCGGGCTGCGGAAGCCGAGGCCGGAGAGCGTCTCGAGCGTGCCGGGATCGTCCTCGTCGCCGGTGAAGACGAGATTGCCCAGGGTCGAGGAGAGTTCCGGGGCGTGCTCGAACAGGCGGGCGTAGTGGCCCTGGACGGTGACGAGCCGCGCCCGCAGCGCCACCGCGAAGTCCTTCGCCCCCTTGAAGCCCATCATCCGGCCGATGCGGGCGACGCCGGCGTCGTCCTCGGGGAGCGTGTGGGTCTGTTCGTCGGCGACCATCTGGATGCGATGCTCGACGTTGCGCAGGAAGAGATAGGCCTCGGTCAGTTCGTCGCGGACGATGGGCTCGATCCAGCGGTGTTCGACGAGACGGTCGAGCATCTCGAGCGTGGCGCGACCACGCAGGGCGGGGTTGCGGCCGCCGGCGATCAACTGCTGGGTCTGGACGAAGAACTCGATCTCGCGGATGCCGCCGCGACCGAGCTTGACGTTGTGACCGGCGACGGCGATCTCGCCGTGGCCCTTGTGGGCATGGATCTGGCGCTTGATCGAGTGGACGTCGGCGATCGCCGCGTAATCGAAATACTTGCGCCAGATGAAGGGGCGGATCTCGGCGACGAAGCCCCACCCGGCGGCGAGATCGCCGGCCGCCGGCCGCGCCTTGATCAGGGCGGCGCGCTCCCAGTTCTGGCCCATGGACTCGTAGTACTGGAAGGCCGCGTCGAGGTTCATGGCGATGGGGGTGGCGCCGGGATCGGGGCGCAGGCGCAGGTCGGTGCGGAAGACGTAACCGTCGGCGGTGCGCTCCTGCATGATCCGCACCATCCGCTTCGTCAGCTTGACGAAGAGATCGACCGCCTCGTCGGGGTCGGCGAGCCGGGCGACGGCGCGATCGAAGAAGACGATGAGGTCGATGTCGGAGGAGTAGTTGAGCTCGAAGGCGCCGAACTTGCCCATGGCGAGCAGGATCCAGCCGGAGCCTTCCGCCGGATCGGCGTGGTTGGGCAGCTCGATCTTGCCCCGCGCCTGCGCCTCGGTGAGGCAGAAGCGCACGGCCGCCTGCAACGTGGCGTCGCCGATGCGGGTGAGCGCCCCGGTCACCTGCAGGGTGCCCCAGGCGCCGGAGAGATCGGCGAGGGCGGCGGCGAGCGCCACTTCCTGCTTGGCGAGGCGCAGCATCCGCATCAGGGCCGCCTCGTCGTCGAGACGCGAGGCCTCGACCTCGGCCACTACCGCGTCGACCACCGCCGCCGGATCGCTCTCCAGGATGCGCGCCAGACGGCCGGTGTCGCGGGCGGCGAGTTCGGTCAGATAGGGCGAATTGGCGAAGACGCCGTCGAGGAAGCGCCGGGTCTCCGGGTGCTTCTCCAGGAGCGGCATCAGCGCCTCGCCGCCGCTCTGGACGCGGGCGCGCTCGCCGATGCGGGAGAAGGCGGTGGCGGCGGTCTTCTTGTCAGGCGGACGGATGTCGACGGCGATGCGGGTGAGAAGCGCGCCGGGCGCCGGTGACGACTGGTTCGTGTCGGACATGTCAGACGTGGCCTTCGCGCCGATTCCCATGACGCCCACCGACTGCCGCCGACGGGCTGCCCAATGGATAGGCAGCCGGCGGCGCGGTCAAGGGTCGGGTGTTTCGGGACGCCGTCCGCCGCCCCGAAGGACGCGGCAGCGCCGGACATGGGACGCGATCAGGCGAAATAATCGACCTTGCCGGTGTCGAGCGCGTAGTAGGCCGGGACGATCTTCACCTTTCCCGCCTCGACCAGGTCGGCGACGATCGACGAATGGGCGAGGATGCGATCGACGACGCGTCGGGCATTCTCCTTCACCGTGGCGGTGACCAGGTCGCCGCCGGCGGATTTCGCGGCAAGCGCGGCGGGGACGATCGGCTCGATCATCGGTCCGATCGATCCGGGGAAGGTGGCGTTCCTGGTGGCGACGTCGCAGGCGGCGGAGACGGCGCCGCAGCTCTGGTGGCCGAGGACGACGATCAACGGCACGCCGAGGACAGCGGCGCCGTATTCGATCGTGCCGAGAACCCCGGTGTCGGCGAGATTGCCGGCGTTGCGGGCGACGAAGAGCTCGCCGAGCCCGAGGCCGCCGAACAGCAGTTCGGGCGGCACGCGGCTGTCGGCGCAGGCGAGGATCGTCGCCCAGGGCGCCTGGCCGCCGGTGAGGTGGGCGCGCTGGCCGCCGAGGTCGGCGGCGCAGACCTGGGCGTCGGAGACGTAGCGGGCGTTGCCCTGCTTCAGCTTGTCGAGCGCCTGATCGGCGGTGAGGTCGGTCGTCGGCCCGCCGGCCGCGTCCGCCGGCGTCGCCGCGAAGCCGAGTGTCGCGACCGCGGCAGCCGCTCCGGCGAGCCCGAGGAAGGCCCGCCGTTCGAGACCTTGCCTGCGACATTCGATGCACATGACGATCGTCCTCCCCGAAGCCATGGACCGGGCGTCCGAGCCCTAGCGATCCGCGCCCGGAGAATAAACCGATTCGGCGACGGTTTCGGCAAGGGACCCGATGGCCTCAGCCGATCGGCAGATCGATCGTCACCACGAGACCGGGGGCGGCGTCGCCGAGTTCGACTTCGCCCTTGTGGTGCCGGGCGACCGCCGAGACGAGCGCCAGGCCGAGGCCGGACCCGGGGGCGGAGCGTGAGGCCTCGAGCCGCGTGAAGCGCTCCACCACGCGGGCGCGATCGGCCTCGGCCACGCCCTCGCCGTTGTCGCGGACCGAGAGGCGGGCGCGACCTCCGACCGTCGTCGCGGCGATCGTCACCTCGAGCGCCCGGCCTTCGGCCCGGCCGTATTTCAGGGCGTTGTCGAGGAGATTGACCAGGGCCTGGGCGAGGAGTTCGCGGACGCCGGAGACCATCACCGGCATCGGCGCGTCGACGCGCAGCGTCGCGCCGGCATCCTCGACGACCGGCTCGTAGAGTTCGCCGACCTCGCGGGCGATCTCGGCGAGATCGACCTCGCCGACGGCGGCGAGCGAGGAGCCGGCCTCGACCCGGGCGATCATCAGAAGCGCGTCGAAGGTGCGGATCAGGTTGTCGGAATCCTCGATCGTCGCCTCCAGCGCCTCGCGGTAGCGCGCCGGATCGTCCGGACCGGCGAGCGCCGCGTCGAGCCGATTGCGCAGGCGGGTGAGCGGCGTCTTCAGATCGTGGGCGATGTTGTCGGAGACCTCCTTCAGGCCCTTCATCAGCTCCGAGATCTTGGCCAACATGTCGTTGAGGCCGACGGCGAGGCGATCGAATTCGTCGCCGGAACCGGTGACCAGCAGTCGCCCGGAGAGGTCGCCGCCGACGATGCCGCGCGAGGCGGCGGAGACCTGATCGATGCGCTTCAGGACCCGGCGCGACAGGAACCACCACGTCAGACCGGCGAGCAGCACCATGGCGACGATGATCCAGCGGAAAGCCGAACGGAACACCGTCCGGAAGCGCTCGCGCTCGCCGATGTCGCGGCCGACGAGGACGTGGAAACCGTTGTCGAGGGTGAAGGCGCGCACCAGGGCGACGTGCTGAACCTCGCGCTCGTCCTCGAAGCGCGAATAGGGCAAGGGATGGGGACTGTCGTCGTCCTCGGTGACGGCGGCGATCGGCAGTTCGGCGACGTTGCCGGCGATCGGATTGCCCGAGGGGTCGACGACGTAATAGAGGCCGCCGTCGGGACGGCGCGAGCGATCGTCGAGGGTGAAGATCAGCCGGACGATGCCGCCGTCGCGATACTGCTGCCGAAGCACCTGAACGTCCGTGTCGATCGCCTCCTGCAGTTGGCGATCGATGATGCGCGCCGCCTCATGGGTGACCGCGACCACCAGGAACAGCGAGAAGACGGTGAAGACGACGAGGTAGATCAGCGACAGACGGACCGAGGTGGTGCGGAGGAACCGCCGGAGCCCGCCGAAACGCTCGCCACCGCTCGCGGACGCGGTCATTTCGGCATCTCGCGCACCATGTAGCCGGCGCCGCGCACGGTGTGCAGCAGCGGCCGGTCCTGGCCCTTGTCGATCTTGGAGCGCAGCCGCGACATGTGGACGTCGATGACGTTGGTCTGGGGATCGAAGTGATAGTCCCAGACGTTCTCGAGCAGCATGGTGCGGGTCACCACCTGGCCGGCGTTCTTCATCAGATATTCGAGTAGGCGGAACTCGCGCGGCTGTACCGGAATGTCCTCGCCGCCGCGCGCCACGGTGTGGGAGAGGCGATCGAGCACCAGATCGCCGACCCGGTAGGAGGTCTCGACCTCGCCCGGCCGGGTACGGCGGGCGAGCGCCTCGACGCGGGCGAGAAGCTCGGTGAAGGCATAGGGCTTGGCGAGATAGTCGTCGCCGCCGGCGCGCAGGCCGGCGACCCGGTCGTCGACCTGACCCAGCGCCGAGAGCACCAGCACCGGCGTGGTGTCGCCGCGCCCGCGCATGTCCTGGACGATCGACAGGCCGTCGCGCTTGGGCAGCATGCGGTCCATGACGACGACGTCGTAGTCGCCGGTCGAGGTGGCATGGGCGCCGCTCTCGCCGTCGTTCGCCTGTTCGACGGCGTGACCGGCCTCCTTCAGGGCCTTGACCAGATAGTTCGCCGCTTCGCGGTCGTCTTCGACGATGAGGATTCGCATGACTACAGTCTATCCCGATTTGTGCGATCGGCGGCAGGCGCTGTCGCGTCCACCGCCGATCGGGTCGCCGCCGGGCCCTCCGCTCGAACGGGGGGCGTTC
>JAFHCF010000233.1:0-2780 GCA_048497495.1 Prosthecomicrobium sp. | reverse complement strand
TCGGATGCAACAGGCCGAAGGCCGTATCCGACTGGATAAGCTGCTGCACCAACAAGAGAATCTAGTGCACGCCCGAAGCCTTGATGTGAATCTTCCGACTGAATCCGTGCACTAGGTAGCCCCACACCGGCGACAAAGCAACGCCCCGCCGCTCGACCGTGTGGTCTCGAGATGAGAAGGACCCGCCTCACCTCGTCCCGTAATCGGCGAACTTCGCCGCGCTTTCCGCGATCTCGGCATCCGACAGGATCACCGGGTCGCCGATCAGCAGCGCCTGATGGTATTGGAAGGCCAGGGTCTCCAACTCCACCGCCAGCCACAGCGCCCGCGCCAGGGTCGGCGCCACGGTGATCGCGCCGTGATTGGCGAGGAGGCAGCCGTTGCGCCCCTCGAGCGCCTCGAGCGCCAGCCGCGACAGCTCTTCGGTGCCGAAGGTGGCGTAGCCCGAACAGCGGATCGTCGACCCGCCGAAACCGGCGATCATGTAGTGCACCGCCGGGATCTGGCGCCGCGCCACGGCGAGCACGGTGGCATGAGGTGAATGGGTGTGGACCACCGCGTTCACCTCCGGCCGGGCCCGCAGGATGTCGCGGTGGAAGCGCCATTCGGTCGACGGCCGGCGCGGCCCCTCGTAGGCGCCGTCTTGCGCCCGAAGATCCATCCGGGCGACGAGATCGGCGGTCAGCGCCTCCGGCGGCACCGCGCTCGGGGTGATCAGCATGGCGTCGCCGAAACGCAGCGAGACGTTGCCCGACGAGCCGCGATTGAGCCCGGTCTCGCCGAGCCGCCGCATCGCCTCGACCACCGCTCGGCGCGCCGCGCCCTCGTTCTGCTCCATGTCGCTCACAGCCGGCCCGCCTCGATGATCCGTTCCAGGAAGGCGCGGGTGCGCTCGTCCCGCGGCTCGGTGAAGATCTGGCTCGGCGGCCCCTCCTCGTGGACCACCCCACCGTAGAGGAAGCAGACCTTGGAGGCGACTTCCCTCGCGAAGCCCATCTCGTGGGTGGCGAGCACCATGGTCATGCCCTCGCGCGACAGGTCGCGCACGATGTTGAGCACCTCGGAGACCAGTTCCGGGTCGAGCGCCGAGGTGATCTCGTCGAGCAGCAGCACGATCGGATCCATCGCCAAGGCACGCACGATGGCGACCCGCTGTTGCTGGCCGCCGGAGAGGCGATCGGGATATTCGAGCGCCTTGTGGTCGAGCTGGATGCGGGCCAGCAGCTCCATCGCCCGTTCCTTGGCCTCGCCGCGCCTCTGGCCGAGCACCTTCATCGGCGCGGCGGTGACGTTGTCGAGCACGCTCATGTGCGGGAACAGGTTGAAGCTCTGGAAGACGATACCGACGTCGCGCCTGAGCGCGTCGAGATCGACGCCGGGGCCGGAGACGCGATCGCCGTGGAGCCGGATCTCGCCGCCGTCGATCGACTCGAGCCCGTTGATGCACCTGAGGAGTGTCGACTTGCCGCAACCCGACGGGCCGATCAGGCAGACCACCTGATGTTCCTCGATGTCGAGAGTGACGCCGTTGAGCACGGGGACCACCCCGCCATAGGCCTTCCGGACATCGCGAATTTCGACGAGGGCCATGATTCTTCTCCCGATCTCGCGCTCAGCCGCCCGCCCGCATCCGCTTCTGGTCGCGCTCGATCAAGCGATCGACGAGGCGGGCCTGCGGAATGGTGATGAGCACGAAGAGGAAGGCCACCGTCGTCACCGACGACAGATTGAAATGGTTGGAGGCGATGATCTTGGACTGGTTGAAGGCGTCGACCGTGCCGATGACGCTGACCAGCGCCGTGTCCTTCTGGAGGCTGATGAAGTCGTTGAGCAGCGGCGGAATGATCCGCCGGACCGCCTGCGGCACGACGACGAAGCGGAGCGTCTGGTTGTGGGAGAAGCCGAGCGAGCGCGCCGCCGCCGTCTGGCTCCAGTGCACGCTCTCGATGCCGGAGCGGTAGACCTCCGAGACATAGGCGCCGTAGGTCAGCGTCAACGCGAGAATCGCGAACATCGTCGGCGTCATGTCGCGCAGGATCGGCAGGTCGGTCAGCGGCAGGCCGAAGCCGACCAGATAGATCGCGATGATCGCCGGCAGCCCCCGGAACAGATCGACATAGGCCGTGGCGATCAGGCGCACCGGGGCGCCCGCCTTGCCGGGCGCCAGCCTCGCCACCGCGATGACGAGGCCCCAGATCAGCACCAGGATCTCGGCGATCACGAAGATCTCGATGTTGATCCAGAAGGCCGACCCCACCAGGTGGAAGGTCTCGAAGATCAGCGACAGATCGAAGAAGGTCCGCCCCACCGCGATCTCGTTGGAGATGAGAAACAGGCCGAAGATCAGGACGATGAGAAAGGCGGCGGCGTAGCCGATGGCGATCCACGCCTTCTCCTTGGCGTCGGCCGTGGTGGCGCGCGCCTCGGCGATGTCCCCGGCCACCAACGCCCGCGCCCGGCGCGCCGCGCCGAAGCCGCGGACCGCCGGCACGAAGGTGAGGAGCGCCAGGAACGCCACCCCGTAGAGGGCGAAGGTGACGAGGTCGGACGAGATGTCGATCGTCGCCAGGGCGGCGCGCAACGCGCCGGCGGTGAAGAACGCCGCGAGCGCCAGGGCGGCGGCGACCATCACGGCGGCGAGCGCCAGTCCCATGGCGGATTTCGGGGGCGCCGGCTTCCACTGGCGGGTGGCGCGCGGCGCCTTCATTCGGTCGACCGGTACGGCTGCGGGGCTGTCTTCCATCGATCGTCGTCTCGTCTTCAACCGGAGGCGACGGCGC
>JAFHCF010000232.1:0-10168 GCA_048497495.1 Prosthecomicrobium sp. | reverse complement strand
CAGCCCCCGGGAGCGCCCCCGGGGGCGGGCTTCTTCGTGTGCGACGGTCCGGTCGGCGGCGGCCGATGTGCTCAGCGCAGCAGGCCGAGGCCGATCAGGCCGGAGGCGATGAGGTAGGCGGCGACGATGTAGTTCAACAGCCGCGGCATCACCAGGATGAGAATACCGGCGATCAGGGCGACGATCGGCTGAAGCTGGGAGACGGTGAGGGTCATGATGTCTTCTCCTGTGACGCCTGGTGCCGGGCGTCCATTCGGCGCCCCGGCGGCGGGGCTCGGAAAGCCGACGCTCGGCGAGAGCGCCGGCCGCTTCGGATGTCGGAGGCCGAACGGACCGACCTCACCGATCGGTATTTGCGCAACCCGCGCGAGACAGTCTAGATCCCGCGTTCGTCTTTCGTCGTGATGACGTTCGGGGCGAAGGAATCGACCCCTCGGCGACGCTCGTCACCCGGCGCTTCGGTCTGGCGCAGGAACTGCTCCGCGTATTGCTCGGCCGCGGTGAAGTCGTGCTCGCCCTCGCCCAGGACGTGACGGCGGGCGAAGGTCGCCTCGAGCCGATCCATGAACTTCGGCTCGGCCTCGTCCACTCGAGCGATGAGCACCTGCAGAATGCGTTCGTGCGCCAGGACGCGTCGCTCCAATTCCGAGTCTTCGATGGTCATGCCGTTCCTCCATGGCGTCGGCTCGAAGATGGCCGGACGCGCGTCGGCGTTCGATGCGGCGAGGCCTCGGCCGGGTCACGGTGTCCCGGTCAACGCTTTCCTGGGTCCGACAGGAGGCTCGACGGGCGCACCACCAGGCTGGTGGCGGAACTGACGCTGCCGATCACCAGGGCGCCGACCCGGTCGCCGAAACCGACATGCGGGTCCGACACCGGTTGACCGGCGAGCAGGCGCTCGCCGAGGATCCGCACCACGTCGGGACTCTTGGTGAACTTGTCGTGGTTGAGGGTGCCGGTGCCCTTCAGGGCGGTCAGATCGAGGACGGTGACGCCCCGCTTCTCCAGCATCGAGCGATGAGGCTCGGCGATCGGGTCGATGCCGCCGAGACGATCGACGCCACCGGCCATGAACTTCGACATGTCGAGGGCGCGGTCGTCGCGCGACACCAGCAGGGTGAAGTGCGGGCCCTTGCCGATGCGCTCGATCTGATGGCCGAAGACGTCGACGTCGAGATCGGGCGAGGCGAGGATGACGTCGTGGATCTTCGGCGGCACGGCGCCGTCGTGGATCGCCATCTGCCGGAGCGCCTCGACCGCCAGCCAACTGCCCATCGAATGGGCGAGCACGGTGATGTCGGAGACGTTCGGGTCGGCGGCGGCGCGGCGCAGGATGGTCTCCAACATGTCGCGCGACCCGTTGGTGCTCTCCTTGTCGTAGTCGTAGGCCCACACCGAGCCGCGTGACGGCCAAGAGAACAGGACGGGGGCGAAGGCCGTGCCGCTGTCGTGCACCAGTTGGGCGAAGCGGAACACCGCCTCGTCGTGGCGGGTGTCGAAACCGTGGACGAAGACCAGGACATGACGCGTGCCGGATCGGCGCAGCCAAGCCTTGGCCCCCGCCTCGTCGACCGGGTGGCTGGCGAGGACGGCGAAGCTCTTGGCGGGATCGACCGGGCGGGCGCCCGGCCACTGGACGTCGCCGACGTGACGCGCCGCCTCGGGCGGGATCGACACCACGATGCGGTCGATCGACGCGGTCGCGCCGCGCTCGCCGCTGAACGGCATGTCGGGCATGCCGGTCGGCGCGCGCGTGGTGGCGACCAGCATCTCGACGCGGGAGGTGCCGGCGGCGCGCAGCGGGGTGGGGGCGAGCCCCCCCTCGCCGCGGACGGTGCAACCGGCCACGGCGAGAACCACACCGGCGCCGAGGAGGGCGGCGACGGAGAGCCTGGCCGGGCGGGTCACCGGATCAGATCCGGCCCATGAGGAGCAGGACGACCACGATCACCAGGACGATGCCGATGCCGCTGCTCGGGTAGTAGCCCCAATTCGCGGAGTGAGGCCAGTTCGGCAACGCACCGACGAGGAACAGGACGAGGATGATCAACAAGATGGTGCCGACGGACATGACATGTCTCCTTGGTTTGGAGGCGGACGGCGTCGACCGCGACGATCGCGACCGACGAGAGGCGGGGGATCACTTGGTGTAGGTGTATCCCGGCAGGCTCTTCAGCGTGTCCTTGGTGCCGCCGACGAGAACCATCTTGTTGTCGCGCACCTCGAGCGCGCTGGCGGGAACCACCACGTATTTGGTGCCGACCCCGAGAAAGCCACCGACGGACAACACCGCGAAGGGCACCTGGTCGGAGGTCGTGACGATCAGGTCGTCGATCGCGCCGATCTGCTCGCCGGTCTCGTTGAGGACGGCGCTGCCGACCACCTTCGAGGTGCGATAGCCGGTGGCGAGCGTCGCCGTGTCGACCTTCATCAACGATAGGGTCTGCGGCGCGCCCTGGGCGAAGACCGGGCCGGCCAGAGCCGTCACGAGGACGGCGGCGCCGGCGAGAAGTGTTGCGATGTGCGTCATGGGGGTCTTCCTTCGTTCGCGGTCGCGCCGCGAGGGCGCCGGACCCGTCGTCCGAGACGGGCCCGACCGAACCCGTGACGTCACGGCTTCAAGGCGTCCTTCAGACCGCCGACGGCGCTCTGGATCTTGCCTTCGACCTGCTCGGCCTTGCCCTCGGCGACCAACTTGGGGTCACCCAGTGCCTTGCCGGCCACTTCCTTGATGCTGCCGACGGTCTGTTTGGCCGAACCGGCGATACGATCTTTGTTCATGACGATCTCCTCGAGTGAGGCGGCGGTCTTCGCGCCGAATGCGCGATGTCCGATGGCCGTCAGTGTTCGGACGATTGCAGCGTCCCGCCACGAGACCGCGCGAAGGCGGTGGTGGATTGTTGCTGGGCGAGTTGGCCGTGCTCCAGGGCGGCGGCGGCGTGCCTCTCGGCCTCGTCGTGATCGCCATGGTCGTAGAAGTGCGCCGCCTGGTGATGGTGATGAGCGGCGGCGTGATGGTGAGCGGCCGCCTGATGATGGTGCTCGGTGGCCAGATGTTTGGGAGGAAGAGCCAATGACGTGGTTCCTTGCCTGAGCGAGCCGATACGCGATCACCCGACGCCGTCGATCCGCCCGCGGGCGGCGATCGGCGCGACCCGACCGCCCGGCGGCGGGTCGGTCGGCGGGATCTCCGACGCGACCGTCGATGGGATCGAATGAAAGACTAAGCGGGATCGGCCCGGGCGCGGCAGCTTCGGAATCTACTCGAGACGGCGGCCGCGGCGGTTCGGCGCGATGTCGACGTGGCGCCGCTCGTGGTGTTGCGCTCAGTCGGCGGCGGCGGCGACCAGTCGCGCCAGGGCGGGCAGAGATTTCGTGCCGGTCTTCTTCATGATCGCGGCGCGGTGGTTCTCCACCGTGCGCTGACTGATGCCGAGGTCGGCGGCGATGTTCTTGCTCGGATGGCCGGCGAGGACCATTTCCATGATCTGGATCTGGCGGGGTGTCAGTTTGGCGAGGTGGCGCGCCGCCTCCTCGTGCGAGGCCGCCTGCATCTCGTCGTCGCGCGCATGGGCGAGGGCCCGCGTCACGCCGGCGAGCAGGTCCTCGCGCCCGACCGGCTTCTCCAGAAAGTCGGACGCTCCCGCCTTCATCGCCTCGACCGCCATGGCGACGTCGCTGCGGCCGGTGATCATGATCGACGGCAGCGCATGGCCTTCCTTCGCGAGCCGATGCAACAGGTCGAGCCCGCTCATGCCGGGCAGATAGGCATCGATCAGCAGGCAGGCCTCGCCACCCGGCCGGTAGGCCGCGAGAAATGCCTCGCCGCTCTCCCAGGCCTCGACGACCAGCCCCTCGGCCGTCAGCAGCGCGCTCAGCGCTTCCCGGATATGGGCGTCGTCGTCGACGACGAAGACCCGGGCCGCCGGTTTCGCGGCGTGCGCCGGCGAGGCTTCCGCCGGTCGCGGCCGCGTGGCGGATCGCGACATCGGCGGTGCCAGCAGGCGGTCGACCGCCGCCGTCAGCGCCTCGGCCCTCACCGGCTTGTCGATGTGGAAACAGTCCTGCTCGACGATGTCGCGCAGCGTGTCGGTCGAGATGTCGCCGGTCAGGATGATCGCCGGCACGGCGCGGCGGGATGTCTGGCGCAGACGCGCCGCGACCTCGAGCCCGTTGATGCCGCCCGGCAGATTGAAGTCGGCGAGCACCAGATCGGGTCGCAGCGTCCCCTCCACCACCAGCTTCAGCGCGGCGACACCGTCGGGCGCGGCGACGACCAGATGCCCCTCGCGCTCCAGAACCAGTTCCAACAACTCGCGGACGTCCGGTTCGTCCTCGACCACCAGGATCGAGCCGATCCGGCGGCCGCCGACCGGTGCCGGTTCCGGGTCCGGCGCGACCGAGCCGGCGGACGCCACCGGCACCCGCGCGGCGGCCCCCGACGACAGCGGCACGTCGATCGAGAACACCGACCCCTGGGCCGGGCGCGAGTGGACGCGGACGCGATGACCGAGGAGATCTCCCAGTCGCTGGACGATCGACAGGCCGAGACCGAGGCCACGGGCGCGGTCGCGCCCGGCATTGTCGATCTGGTGGTATTCCTCGAAGATCGCCTGGAGTTCGCCGGCGGCGATGCCGATGCCGGTGTCCCACACCTCGATGCGCAGAGCGTTGCCGCGCCGCCTGCAGCCGATCAGCACCTTGCCGCGCGGGGTGTATTTCAGGGCGTTGGCGACGAGATTGCGGATCATCTGCTCGAGCAGGCGCTGGTCGCTGCGCACGATCTGGGTCGAGGAGAAGACCCGCAGCGTCAACCCCTTGGCTTCCGCCGCATATGTGAACTCGCCGCTCATGCGGGCGAAGACGTCGGCGATATCGACCTCGCCGATTTCGACCTGGACGGTCCCCGCCTCGATCTGGTTCATGTCGAGCAGCGTGTCGAGCATGCCGGTCATGGCGCCGAGCGCATCCCCGAGCCGCCCCACCAGCCGCACCGCCCGCTCGCCCTCCACCGTATCGGCCAACAGACCCTGCAACAGGCAGAGCGTCTGCAACGGCTGGCGCAGGTCGTGGTTGGCGGCGGCGAGGAAGCGCGACTTGGCGAGGCTCGCCCGCTCCGCCTGCCGCTTGGCGACGTCGAGCGCCTGAGCGATGCGTCGCCGTTCGGTGACGTCGGCGAAGGTGATGACCACCCCGGCGATGCCGTCGTCGAGGGTGCGATAGGGCAGGACGCGGCGGATGAACCAGACGCCGTTCGGCGCCTCGATCTCACGCTCGATCGGCGTCCAACTGCGCATCACGGCCTTGGCGTCGGTGAGCAGCGCCTCGTCGTCGGCGAGGAAACGCAGATCGGCGAGCGGCCGACCGACGTCGCTCGGAATGATGTTGAACAGCGACCGGGTCGCCGGGGTGAAGAAGCGGATGTCGAGGTCGGTGTCGAGGAACAGCGTCGCCACGTCGGTCGAATAGAGGACGTTCTGCAGATCGTTCGAGGTGGTGCGATGACGCTCCAACGTCTCCTGGAGCTGGCCGTTGAGGGCGGTCAGTTCCTCGTTGAGCGACTGGAGCTCCTCCTTCGAGGTCAAGAGCTCCTCGTTGGTCGATTGGAACTCCTCGTTGGCCGAGAGAGCCTCCTCGTTGATCACCTTCTGCTCTTCGTTGGAAATCTCGAGACTGCGGATCGCCCCTTGCAATTCCCGACGGGTGGCGTCGAGTTCGCGCTCCAATTCGGCGAGGCGCGGATCGTCTCCCGACGTCGTCGGACGATCCTGTCGCGGGCTCGGCGTCGGGTCGTCGACGAAGCAGACGAGGATCAGGTCCTCGCCCAGATCGTGCACCGGCCGGACGTCGATGGTGAAGGTCGTCTCGACGCCGTCGCGGAGGATGCGTCCGCCGCCGACGACGACCCTGACATCGTCCTGGACGGCGAGTTGGATCGCCGAGCGCAGTTTGACGCGCAACACGTCGGGAACCTGCGCGAAGAGATCGTGGCTGGGATGGCCCGCCGCCACCCGCAGGTAGCGATCGGTCGGGCCGACGCTGTAGAGGCATTCGTACCGGCGGTCGATCAGAACCGCCGCCGGCGCATAGGAGTCCATCACCAGGCGTCGGCACAGTTCGGCGAGCGCCGATTGGCGCGTCGGTGCCCGCCCGGGGCGGCGGCGGAACGCCACGGCGATGCCGTCGCCGGTCACAGCCGATCCGAAGTCGGCCGACCGTCCCGACCCGAGACGACGATAGAGCCGCCCGAGCTTGGACAGGGGCTCGAACCGACCGTCGCCGTCGCCGGCCGATTCCGAACGGCCGAGCAGCAGGAGTCCGCCCTCGCGCAGCGCGAAATGGAACAGCGCGAGAACCTTCTCCTGCGCCTCGCTTCCCAGATAGATCAGCAAATTGCGGCACGACACGAAATCGAGCCGGGAGAACGGCGGATCCGAGAGGACGTCCTGGACGGTGAAGACGACGACGCCGCGCAGATCGGGTGAGACCCGCCAACCGTGCTCCTCCTTGGTGAAGAAGCGGGCGCGCCGTTCGATCGAGACGTCGGCCTCGATGGTCGACGGATAGAGCCCCTCGCGCGCCGTCGCCACCGCGTCGGCATCGACATCGGAGGCGAAGACCTGGAGCTTGAGGTTGCGCTTCGACGCGGCGATCGCCTCGAGGAACAGCATGGCGAGGGAATAGGCCTCCTCGCCGGTGCTGCACCCGGGCACCCAGATCCGCAGTGGCCGATCGGGAGAGCGGTCGCGCACCAGAATGGGCACGATCTCCTCCGCCAGATGGGCGAACACTTCCGCGTCGCGGAAGAAACCGGTGACGTTGATCAACAGGTCGCCGGCGAGGATCTCCAGTTCGCGCGCGTCGCCGCGCAGGCGTTCGAGATAGGTGTCGGCGTCGGCGGCGCCCACCGCCGCCACCCGCCGCTCGATCCGCCGTCGCAGGGTGCCCGGCTTGTAGAGGCGGAAGTCGTGCGCCGTCCGGGCGCGCAACAACTCGATGATCTCCACCAGACGATCTTCCGGCAGTGTCTCCGAAACCTCGTCGTCGTCCGCCGCGCGTTCGCCCCGCCGCTCGTGCTCGATCAACGCCCGCCCGATTTCGTCGACCGGCAACACCCTGTCGACGGCGCCGGTGGCGATGGCGCTGCGCGGCATGCCGTCGAACCCCGCCTCGTCCGGATCCTGGACGATGACGAAGCCGCCGGCCTCCTTCACGGCGCCCAAGCCGCCGCTGCCGTCGGCGCCCGAGCCCGACAGCACCACCGCGATGGCCCGCGGCCCGCAGGAGCGCGCCAGCGAGCGGAGGAAGAAGTCGTAGGGCAATCGGCTCCCGTGGCGCGCCTGCGGCGGGGTCAGACGCAACACCCCGTCGTCGATCGCCAGATCGGCGCCCGGCGGGATGAGGTGGAGGTGATCGGGTTCGAGCCGCTCGCCGTCGCTCGCCTGCGCGACCGTCATCGTCGTGTGGCCGGCGAGCAGATCCGCCATCAGGCTCTCGTGGGTCGGGTCGAGATGCTGCACCAGCACCAGGGCCATGCCGTGACCCGGCGGCAGCGAATCGAGCAACCGCCGGCACGCCTCCAGGCCACCGGCCGAGGCGCCGATGCCGACCACGGCGAGGCCGTCGCTCGGATGGCGCTCGGGGGAGCCGGCGGAATCCGGCGGCGGTGATGGACGGTGTATCGACATTCGACTTCTGTTCTCTCGCCGATCCACCCCCGGAATGGGAGCAACCGCGAGCCTATCACCTATCGCACCCTCCGAGGGGCACGATCGACCGGCGCTCGCCAAACACGAAAGTCGCAGAGGCGACGATCGCGGGATGAGTAGATTCCGACCCTGCGCGCCAGGGGGGGCCTCTCGCTAGGGTCTCTCCGGGTCGTCGCCGATCGCTCCGATGGAAGCGGCGAGATCCACCCCCTCGTCGGCGGCCTCGAGCGACGGCGGCGACCCAGAAAACCGGAGTTTCAAGCCATGGCCGCCAACACCTCCCTCGACCCCGACCTCGCCGCCCTGCGCGAAGATCTCGCCGGATTGAAGCGCGACGTCGCCAGTCTGGTCGACCACCTCAAACTCGGCGTCACCAACGGCGCCGAAAACGCCGCCGCCCGCATCGACGCCGGCGCCCGTGATCTCGCCCACGGCATCGCCGCCGAGGGCAGCCGCTCGGCCGAACTGATCAGTCGCAAGATCGAGGAACAGCCGTTGGTCGCTCTGCTGATCGCGGTCGGCGTCGGTTGGATCGGCGGGCGTCTGATGTCCCGCTGACCGGAGAACGTTCGATGTTGGATCTCCTCCGGATCGCCCTGGCACTGACCGGCGCTCCCGCGCAGCGCCGGTCGTCGGCCGATACGATCGTCGCGGTGTCGGCCGCCGCCTTCACCGCGCTCGCCGTCGTCGCCGCCCTGACCTGCGCCGCCGCCGCCCTGTGGATCGGCATGCGCCCGCTGGTCGGCCCGGTCGGCGCGCCGCTGATCGTCGCCGCCGTCCTCATCGCCCTCGCCCTGGTGGCGCTGGCGCTGGCGCGCCGCGCTCTCAACCGCAACACGGCCCGGGTCGCGGTCGCGACCGCCGGATCGAACGAAGCCCTGCTCACGGAAGCCGCTCGCCTGGTCGTCGCCCACAAGGTGCCGGTCCTGCTCGCCGCCGTCCTCGCCGGGTTGGCGGCCGGTACCCGCGACAAATGACCCGGCCGTCGTCTCGCCTGGTCATCCCCGGGATTGAGTAGTTTCCGAACCTGCCGACATCCGGCTCCGGCAAGTTAACATTTCTAACGACGACTTACCAAACCGCATCATGACCGTCGACGAATGCCTCTTCTTATTGAGATTCGAGGTGTGAACCGCCGTCCACGCTTTCGATATTCGGAGACCTCCATGCATCCGACCCACAACACACTCTCCGAAACACCCGCGCTCAGTCGACCGAACTCCAGAACAGGCATCTGGCGGTATCGATCAACAGCTCTGGCTGGTCGAATCTCATCTCACGCACGCCTGAATCGACCTCGCCTCGAGACGACCGTCCGACACCCCCGGCTCCCGCCTCCTCGCGGCGCCGTCCTGACGAAAGTGAGGACACCATGAACACGCGTTCCATCCTTCGCGGCCTGACCTTGGGCCTCGCCCTCCTGGCGCTGCCGACCGCGGCACTCGCGGCCGACGGCTTCGCCCGCTCGTCGGGCACCCTGCGCGCCGGTGCCGGCACGGACTATCCCGCCATCATGCGGGTGGCCCGCGGCAGCAGCCTCGACATTATCGGCTGCATCACCCGCTATTCGTGGTGCGACGTCGCCGTCGCCGGCGAGCGCGGGTGGTTTCCCGGCCGCAATATCGGCATCCTGCGCGACGGCCGCCGGGTCTACCTGTCGGACGGCGGCGCGATGCTCGGCCTGACCATCCTGACCTTCGGCATGGCCGACTACTGGGGCACCCACTACTCCGGACGCCCCTGGTACAACGACCGGCGTTATTGGCGCCGTCACGGACCGTTGCCGCCGCATCTCATCCGCCCGCCCAGACCGGGCGCCCAGAGCCCGGTGATCCCCCCCAGGGCGAACGCCACGGTGAAGCCCGGGGATCGGGCCGTCGCACCGCCGAAGGCTCGGGCACCGCGCGCGGTCGCCAAGCCGATCAAGCGCGCCCCACGCAAAGTGATACGCGCCAATCCGCAGCGTAATCCCGGCGTCAATCGCACGCAGCGTCGGCCGATGCCGCAACAGCGGACGCAACCCCGCGGTGGGCAGAGACAGATCCTGCCGGCCGGTCGTTGATCTCGGCTCCATCCGCCCGAGGCTCTCGGGTGGCTCCCCAACCGTTCGGCGCCGACCGCGCGCCGAACGCTCCCCCCAATTCGAGGAGGATCGCCATGAAGACTCTCATCATCCTGAGCATCGCAGCCCTGGCACTCGGCGGTTGCGCCAATGCCCGTGACACCCGCATGGCCGAAGGTGCCGTCATCGGCGGAACCGGCGGCGCCATCATCGGCGGTGTCGCGTCGAACAGCGTCGGTGGCGCGGTGGTCGGCGGCGTCGCCGGAGCCGCCGTCGGCGCCGTCGTGGCCGATGCCACCCGACCCCGTTACCGCAACCGTTACTGCTACTACAGCAACAGGCTCGAGCGTCGCGTCTGCCGCTACCGCTGACCACGACGATCTCTCCCGACCCTGAT
>JAFHCF010000231.1:0-9894 GCA_048497495.1 Prosthecomicrobium sp. | reverse complement strand
GGTCCTCTCCGCGATTCCGTCGACCTCGTGGTCGCCGCGCCCGCCGCATCGACCCCCTCCTCGACCCTCCCCCGCAAGGGGGGAGGGAAGCGCGCCGCGAGGGCACGCACACCACGAGCGCCCGCCAGAGGCGCCGACGGGAGGAAACCATGGACACCTTCGACTATGTGATCGTCGGCGGCGGGTCCGCCGGCTGCGTGCTCGCCAACCGCCTCTCCGCCGACCCGAGGACCCGCGTCGCGTTGATCGAGGCGGGCGGCAAGGACGACTGGATCTGGTTCCACATCCCCGTCGGCTATCTCTTCGCCATCGGCAATCCGCGCGCCGACTGGTGCTTCGAGACCGAGCCCGATCCCGGCCTCAACGGCCGCAAGCTGAAGTATCCCCGGGGCAAGGTGCTCGGCGGTTCCTCGGCGATCAACGCCATGCTCTACCTGCGCGGCCAGGCCGCCGACTACGACGGTTGGCGCCGGATGGGGCTCGAGGGCTGGGGCTGGGACGACGTCCTGCCCGTCTTCAAGTCGCACGAGGACCACTTTCGCGGCGCCTCGCCGCTCCATGGCGCCGGCGGTGAATGGCGGGTCGACGCCCCGCGCATGCGCTGGGAGATCCTCGACGCCTTCGCCGACGCGGCGGCGGAATGCGGGATCCCCAAGGTCGCCGACTTCAACGGCGGCGACAACGAGGGCTCGTCCTACTTCCAGGTCAACCAGAGGAACGGCCGGCGCTGGTCGGCGGCGCGCGGCTTCCTGAAGCCCGCCCTCGGTCGTCCCAACCTCGCGGTGATCACCGGCGCGCTCGCCGACCGCGTCCTCTTCGACGGCACCCGCGCCACCGGCGTCGCCTACGCCAAGGACGGCGTCGAGCACCGTGTCGGGGCCCGCGTCGAGGTCGTCCTCGCCGCCGGCGCGGTCGCGTCCCCCGCGCTGCTCGAGCGCTCCGGCGTCGGCGCCCCCGCCCGCCTCGCCGATCTCGGCGTCGCGACCGTCGCCGACGTGCCCGGTGTCGGCGAGAGCCTGCAGGACCACCTGCAGCTCCGCACCATCTTCGAGATCGAGGGCACCCGCACCCTCAACACCGATTATCGCAACTATCTGAAGCGCGCCTGGATGGGGATCGAATACGCCCTGTTCCGGCGCGGGCCGCTGGCGATGGCGCCCTCCCAGTTCGGCGCCTTCACCCGCTCCTCGCCCGACGTCGCCACGCCCGATCTCGAGTTCCACATCCAGCCGCTGTCGCTCGACCGCTTCGGCGAGCCGATGCACCCCTTCGGTGCCTTCACCGTCTCGGTATGCAATCTCAGGCCGACCTCGCGCGGCTCGATCCATGCCCGATCGACCGATCCGGCCGACGCCCCGGCGATCCGGCCGAACTATCTCTCCACCGAGGAAGATCGCCGCGTCGCCGTGGCTTCGATCCGCCTCGCCCGCCGCGTCGTCGAGGCCCCGGCCCTGGCGCGATTCCGCCCGCGGGCGTATCTGCCGGCGGCCGGTCTCCTCTCCGACGCCGAACTGGTGAAGGCCGCCGGCGACATCGGCACCACCATCTTCCACCCGGTCGGCACCGCCCGCATGGGCACCGCCGACGATCCCCACGCCGTCACCGACGCGCGCCTCAGAGTGCGCGGCGTCCAGGGCCTTCGGGTGATCGACGCCTCGGTGATGCCGGCGATCACCTCCGGCAACACCAACTCGCCGACCATCATGATCGCCGAGAAGGGCGCGGCCATGGTGCTCGAGGACGCGCGCCGGACGTTGTGATCGCAGCCCGGGCCCCCGCGCGGTCCGGACCGTCCCGGGCCGCAGGTGCGAGGATATTCGGCAACGCCGGGGCACAGAAACATGTGTGAGGGCCGGGGATGATTGCCCTCCGAGCCGATCTGGGTCATTGACGGGGAAACGCGCCGATGCGAACGCGCCCTCTCCGGCCGACCTCGGCAACCCTGGTGGTGACACGTCGTCCCGGATCGTCCGGGCACGCGGGGATCGCCGCCCTCGACCAGGATGTCCATGACCGAGGCCACTCCTCGCCCGGCGCCGCCCGCCGAAACCGCGACACTGCTCCGTCGTCTCGTCGCCGATCAGGGCCGCGCGCACTGGAAGGGCTACTCTCTCGCCTTCGTCTTCATGGCGGCGATCGCCATCACCACGTCGCTCTCCGCCTATTTGATGCGCGACGTCATCAACGAGGTGTTCATCGCCCGCAACGCCACGGCGATCTGGGTCCTGTCGGGCACCATCGTCGGCATCTACACGGTGAAGGGCCTGGCGACCTACGGCCAGCAGATCACTCTGTCGCGCATCGCCAACGCCATCGTGGCGAGCGTCCAGCGCCGTCTCTACGGCCACATGCTGGCGATGGACGTGCCCTTCTTCGCCGAGCGCCACACCTCCGAATTCGTCGCGCGGCTGACCTTCGTCGCCACCTCGTCGGCCCAGGTGCTCAATGCGCTGATCACCGTCGTCGGCCGTGACGCCCTGTCGCTGATCGGCCTCGTCACGGTGATGATCATCCAGGATCCGATGCTGTCGATCGTCGGCGGCATCGTCATGCCGCTCGCGGTGTGGGGCGTCCAGGGACTGGTCCGCCGCGCCCGCAAGATCATGCGTTCCGAGTTCGCCGGCGGCATGGCGGTGCTCGAGACCGCCCAGGAGACCGTCCACGGCATTCGGGTGGTCAAGGCCTTCGGCCTCGAGGAACTCTTCCGCGCCCGCATGGAGAAGGCGATCGCCACGGTGGAGGCCGCCGCCAACAAGCGCGCCAAGGTCGGCGCCCGCTCCGTGCCGCTGATGGAGACCCTCGGCGGCTTCGCCATCGCCGGGGTCATCCTCTACGGCGGCTGGCGGGTGGTGGCGAGCGGTGAGACGCCCGGCACCTTCTTCTCCTTCATCACCGCGCTGCTCCTCGCCTACGAGCCGGCCAAGCGCCTCGCCCGGGTCCATGTCGATCTCTCCGCCAATCTCGTCGGCGTCTCGCTGCTCTATGAATTCCTCGGCCAACCGGCGCGCGAGAGCGACGACCCCGCCGCGCCGGCGCTCGCCGTCTCCGGCGGCCGGGTCGAATTCGCCGACGTCCGCTTCTCCTATCGCGACGGCGAGGACGTCCTGAAGGGGCTCGATCTGGTGGCCGAAGCCGGCCGGACGACGGCCCTGGTCGGGCCCTCCGGCGGTGGCAAGTCGACCATCTTCGCCCTGCTCCTGCGCTTCTGGGACGCCCGTTCCGGCACCGTCACCATCGACGGCACTCCGGTCGACGCGGTCTCGCGCAAGTCGCTGCGCACCCGGATCGGCATCGTCTCGCAGGACGTCTTCCTGTTCCGCGGCACCGTCGGCGAGAACATCGCCCTCGGCCGGCCGGGCGCCAGCCAGGACGAGATCGTCGCCGCGGCGCGCGCCGCCTACGCCCACGACTTCATCTCCGGCTTCCACGACGGCTACGACACCCAGGTCGGCGAGAACGGCCTGCAACTGTCCGGCGGCCAGCGCCAGCGCATCGCCATCGCCCGCGCCATTCTCGAGGACGCGCCGATCCTGCTGCTCGACGAGGCGACGGCGGCGCTCGACACCGAGAGCGAACGGGCGATCCAGGACGCGCTCGCCAAACTCGCCGAGAACCGCACCACCCTGGTGATCGCCCACCGCCTCCAGACCATCCAACGCGCCGACAAGATCTGCGTCATCGAGGGCGGACGGGTGGTCGAGCAGGGTCGCCACGAGGATCTGCTGGCGGCGCATGGCCGCTACGCCCGCCTGCACGAGATCCAGTTCGGCTGAACCCGATCGAACCCCGCCGAGGAGACCAGGGATGCGCCGTCGAGATTTCCTCACCGCCGCCGCCGGCCTCGCCGTCGAGCCGCTCCTCGCCACGCGCCCGGCCACGGCCGCGCCGAGCCTCACCCTCGGCGACGCGGCGGCGCGCGTCGGCGTCACCTTCGGCTCGGCCTTCGACCGGCAGGCGCTCGACGACCGCGCCTATGGCGATCTCTTGCGCCGCCAGGCGCGCATCCTCACCACCGACTGGTCGATGAAGTTCGGGGCGCTGCGGCCCAAGGGGCCGGAGATCGACTACACCGGCGCCGACCGGCTGGTCGACTTCGCCGAGCGCGCCCGCATTCCCGTCCGCGGCCACACGCTGATCTGGAACGAGAACAATCCGGCCTGGCTCGCGGCGCTCCCGCCTCGGCGCCGCGCCTATTGGCTGGAGCACCACATCACCGAGGTGATGCGGCACTACCTCGGCCGCATCCATTCCTGGGACGTCGTCAACGAACCCTTCTGGCCCGATCACGGCCACAGGGGCGGCTTTCGCGGCGGGCCGTGGTGGGATGCGCTCGGCCCCGACTACGTCACCGCCGCCTTCCGCGTCGCCGCCGCCGTCGATCCCGGCGCCAAGCTGGTCCTCAACGAGGCCTTCACCGAGGCCGGCGACGCGCGCGGGCTGGCGGTGCGGGCCGGTCTCCTGCGCCTCGTCGACGAGATCCGCGCCGCGGGCCTGCGCCTCGACGCCGTCGGTCTCCAGGCCCACATCGTCCGTGGCCATGCCTTCGATCCGGTCGGCTGGCGCCGCTTCCTCGCCGATCTGGCGGCGCGCGGCGTCGAGATCTGGCTGACCGAACTCGACGTCGACGACCGCATCTTCACCGGATCGATCGCCGAGCGCGACGCCGGCGTGGCCGCGACCTATCGCGCCGTGCTCGACACCGCCCTCGACGAGCCCAAGGTGACGACGGTGATCACCTGGGAACTCGCCGACGGCTTCACCCACTACCGCGACATCCATGGTCCCGACGCCCGGCCGCTGCCCTTCGATCGCGATTTCGCGCCCAAACCGGCCTTCACCGCCATGGTCGAGGCCTTCGGCGCCGGCAAGCCCCGCTGATCCGAGCCGCGGCCGGCCGGGAACTCAGCCGAGCCCGTGACGCAGCGCCACCACCGCGACGACGCCGGCGACGATGGTGGCGAGCATCGGCAGGCGGAAGGCGGCGACGATCGCCACCCCGCCGGCCAGCGTCTCCGGCCAGCCGGTGACCAGCACCGTGGGCGCGATCACCGCCGTAAGCACCGCCGGCGGGATGGCGTCGAAGGCGGCGCGCATCCGCCCGGTGGGGCGAAAGCGCGGCCCGAGGATCAGGCCGGCGATCCGGCAGGAGAAGGTGATCGCCGCCATGCCGAGAATGGCGACGAGTGTGGCCGTATCCCCGCTCACGACGCCCCCTCCTCGTTGCCGCCCAGCGCCGCCGCGACGCCGATGCCGGCGAGCGCCCCGGCGAGCACGTGCCACGGCGCGCCGATGCCGAGATGGGTGAGGGCCGCGGCGGCGGCGGAGACGGCGATCACCAGGACCGAGGTCCGGGATCGGGCGAAACCGGCGGTCAGCGCGATGAACATGGCGGTGAAGGCGAAATCGGCGCCGAAGCGGGTCGGATCGCCGATCAGCGGCCCGGTCAGGGCGCCGAGGGTCGAGAACGCCATCCAATTGATCCAGAACACCGCCCCCATGCCGAAGAAGTAGGGCGCGCTCACCCGGCCCCCGGCGGCCCGCCGCTCCGACATCGCCCAATTCTCGTCGGCGAGCACGTGGAAGCCGACGATCCGCCCGAGAAGCGGCAGATGCGCCACCTTGGGCGCGAGCGACGCGCTCATCAGGATGTAGCGGGCGTTGATCAGCAGGGTGGAGACCAGGAGGGCGGTGATCGGCACCGGCACGGTCCAGATCTGGATCGCGGCGAGTTGCGCCCCGCCGGCGAAGATCAGCCCGGAGGCGAGGAGCACGTCGCCGACACTCATGCCCTTGGCGGTGGCGAGCGCTCCGTAGAGCAGGCCGATGGGGGCGGCGGCGACCATCGCCGGGGCGATGTCGATCACCGCCTGGCGGATCTCGGCGATGGGCGAAGGGGATCGAGGGTCTGTCATGGCGGCGAGGATGACGCCCCACCCGCCGCCGGTCTTGAAGAAAATCGCCGTTCCGGCGCCACGGCACGGCGATAGGCGCCGGGCGGCACGCCGATCCGCGCCTTGAAGGCACGGGTGAGATGGGCCTGATCGGCGAAACCGACGGCGTTCGCCACCGCCGCCGGCGCTTCGCCGGCGCGCAACAGATCGCGGGCGCGGCGCACTCGGACCCCGATCAGATGGGCGTGCGGCGTCAGCCCGACCTCGCGGCGGAAGGCGCGGATCAGATGGTGGGTGGAGAGCCCCGCCACCGCCGCCAGATCGGCGAGGCGGAGATCCTCGGCGTGCGCCTCCTCGATCAGCCGCATGACGCGGCCGACCGGCCCCGGCTCGCGCCCGAGCGACAGCGCCTCGATCCGGGCATGGCGCCGCAATACCCGGCCATAGGCGGTGGTCAGCATCTCCTCGGCCGCCAGTCCGTCGTCGCCGCTCTCCAGCCGGCGATGGGCGGCCTCGAACAGCGCGGCACTTTCCGGATCGTGGACGACGTTGTCGCGAAAGAACGGCGCGCCGAGATCGCGACCGCCGACCGCGACCGCCAGATCGCGCAGGAAGGCCTCGCTCGGATAGGTCATGCGATAGGAATAGCCGCCGCCGTGGGGCATCCCGTCGTGGACGTCGAGCGGCAGGTTGAAGAGCACGTCGCCGGGGCCGGCATAGTGCTTGCGGCCACGGGCGTTCCACACTTCGACGCCCCGGCCGACCGCGCCGATCACATAGGTGTCGTGGGTGTGGGGGGCATAGCTGTGGGTGGTGAAGGTGGCGGTCAGGCAATCGAGCTCGGGATAGCGCGACGGCACGAAATAGCGCGCCGTCTCGCCGGTCGCGAGCGATGGCATGTCGTGGCGGTCGATGTCGCGAGGCGCGGTGGTCATCGCGCCATGCTGCCACGCCGCCGCGACGGCGTCTTGAACGAAATCGCTCACCCCTGCGCTCCGACCGGCTTCGTCGACCGTCGTCCGGCGATGCGCGGCCGCCGGCCGAGCCGCAGCGTGCGGTGGAAGAAACCGTCGAAGCTCTCGGAGCGGGTGAGCGAGATCACCGTCGCCCCGGGGATGTCGGCGAGCGCCGCCAACGCCCGTCGGCTCTGGGTGGGGTCGAGGGCGCTGGTGGCGTCGTCCATGACGATCCACGGCGGCCGATGCAGCGCCGCCCGGGCGAAGGCCAGCGTCTGCTGGTCGTCGGAGGACAGGACCTGGTCCCAGCGCTCGACGTCGTCGAGGCAACCCGCCAGTCGCGGCAGGCCGACCGCCATGAGCGCCGCCTCGATCGCGGAATCGTCGAATTCGTCGGGCTGCTCGGGATAGGCGACCGCCGCGCGCAGCGACCCGAGGGGGAAATAGGGGCGCTCCGGCAGGAACATGACGCGGTCGCGCGGCGGCAGCCGGATGGTGCCGAGGCCGCGCGACCACAGGCCCGCGAGCGTGAGGAACAGCGTCGACTTGCCGGCCGCCGGCTCGGCGAAGATGCGCACCCGCTCGCCCGCCTCGATCTTCAGCGACGGGGTCTCGAAGGCCGCCCGCCCGTTCGGCAGCGCCAGCTCGAAATCCTCGAAGACCAGCCCGTCGTCGGGATCCTCGATGAAGTCGATGCGGCCGTGGACGCCGTTGGGTCGGTCGAGCGTCGTCAACGCCTCGTGCAGGCTCTCCACCCGCTTCAGCGTCGCCTGCCAATCCGCCAGCCGTGAATAATTGTCGACGAACCAGCGCAGCGACGACTGCACCTGGTTGAACGAGTTGACCACCATCATCAGCCCGCCCAGCGACATGGCGCCGGAGAAATACCCGGGCGAGGCGACGATCACCGGCACCACCAACGCCAGCCAGCCGTAGCCGGAGGTCACCCAGGTGAGGCGGGCGAGGTCGTCGGTCAAGCGGCGCATCGCCTTGATGACGTTGCCGAAGAGCACCGCGATGGTGCGCCGCTCGTCGGCCTCGCCGCCGTAGAGCGTGATGCCGGCGGCCGATTCGCCGACCCGCACCAGGGCGAAGCGCAGTTCCGCCTCCCGGGCGTAGCGCGCCGCGTTGTCGTCGACCATCGGTCGGCCGACCCTCCAGGTCAGCGCCGATCCGGCCGCCGCGAAGCCGACGGCGCACCACACCATGTAGCCGGGGATGCCGACGAGCTTGCCGCCGATGTCGAACTTCACCTGCTCCGACAGCACCCACAACACCCCGACGAAGGAGAGCAGCAGCAAGGTCGCCTGCAACAGGCTGGCGCCGAGGTCGGCGGTGAGTTCGGCGAGATGGCGGGTGTCCTCGTGGATGCGTTGGTCCGGGTTGGCGCCGGCCCCGCCGATGAAGGTGAGGAGATAGGCACGCTTCGACACCAGCCAGTCGTCGAGCAGATCCTCGGTCAGCCAGGAGCGCAGGCGGATCTTGATCATCTCGGTGAGCCATGTCTGGGCCACCACCAGGACCAGCAGCGTTCCGGCGATCTTCAGGAAGTTCAGCGACTGGGCGACGAAGCCGGGCCAGTCGCGCCGTTCCAGGGCGTCGTAGAACAGGCCCTGCCAGTCGTTGAGCCAGAGTTGGCCGCCGATGTTGGAGACGATCGCGGTGACGAGCGCCGCCACCAGCCAGAACACCGCCCGCCGGTCCGGCGAGCCGCGCATGCGGCCGATGATGCTGCGAACGTGGCCGAAGGTTCCGAGGGGCGGCGCCGGCGGGGCGATCTGCGGATGGATGTCGGAAGGGGCGGTGGGTCCCGTCATGTCGTCTTCTCTGTTCCCCCGGGATGCTTCCGGCGCGCGCCCGGCGAAGTGGCGACCACCGACATTGCGCCGGCCGTGCCGACGTTTCAACCGGTGCGTGGCGCGACGTGGATTCGTCGGTTCGGGTGTCGACGACGGTGTCGCGGTTCACGTAGTTTCGACCAATCGGGAGGAGAATGATCCGCCTGAACGGAAGAAGGTGAAACCCATGTCGAGAATGGACGATCTCGTCGCCGCCATGACGCTCGAGGAGAAGATCGGTCAGTTGGTCATGATCTCGCTCGGCGCCGAGACCATCGTCACCGGACCCATGGCGGGGGACGAGCCGAACGTCGAGGACGTGCGCGCCGGACGCTGCGGCTCGGTGCTCAACCTCGTCGGCCACGACCGCATTCACGCCCTGCAGAGGGTCGCCGTCGAGGAGAGCCGGTTGAAGATCCCGCTGATCTTCGCCCTCGACGTCATCCACGGCTACCAGACCGAATTCCCCGTGCCGCTCGGCGAGACCGCCACCTTCCGTCCCGATCTGTGGCAGGAGACGGCGCGGGTGGCGGCGGAAGAGGCGGCCGAAGACGGCCTGAGCCTGACCTTCGCGCCGATGCTCGATCTCGCCCGCGACCCCCGTTGGGGCCGCATCGTCGAGAGCCCGGGCGAGGACCCTCACGTCGGCCGCGTCTATGCCCGCGCCAAGGTCGCCGGCTTCCAGACCGCGAACCTCGCCGGCCGCTCGACGCTCGCCGCCACCGCCAAGCACTTCGTCGCCTATGGCGCCGTCACGGCGGGGCGCGACTACGCCGCCGTCGACATCTCCGAGCGGATGTTGCACGAGGCCTATCTGCCCGCCTTCGAGGCGGCGGTGAAGGCGGGATGCCTCGCCATCATGCCGGCCTTCATCGACGTCGCCGGCCGGCCGATCTCCGGCGATCGCGGTTTCCTCACCGATCTCGTCCGCGACGGCTGGGGCTTCACGGGCATCTACGTCTCCGAATTCGGCGCCATCGGCGAACTCGTCGCCCATGGTGTCGCCGCCGATCTGGTCGAGGCCGCCGCCCTGGCGTTGAAGGCCGGCATGGATGTCGACATGCAGAGCGAGGCCTATCCGCGCGGCTTGAAGCCGGCGTTGGAGCGCGGTCTCGTCTCGATCGCCGAGATCGACGCCGCCGTGCGCCGGGTGCTCGCCGCCAAAGAGAGGCTCGGCCTCTTCGACGATCCCTTCGGGCGCGGCGGCGT
>JAFHCF010000230.1:0-21784 GCA_048497495.1 Prosthecomicrobium sp. | reverse complement strand
GGGGGCCCCGCCCCGGCCCGTCACTTCTTGAAGTCCGCGTCGGTCAGGGAGGTGATCACGTCGTCGCGGTACGGCAGGAGCTTCCCGTCCTGCCAATGCGCCCACTTGTAGTCCTTGGCGCCGAGCGCCTCCCGGACGGTCGCCGAGAAGGGCTTGTCGTAGGTCTTCATCAAACCCGCGTAGGGCGTCTGGAGGTTCTCGAGCGCCGCGCGGAGCTTGGCGCCGTCGGTGGTGCCGGCCTGCTTGATCGCCGAGGCGAGGATCATCACCGAGTCGTAGGAATGGGCGGCGAAGCCGAAGGCGCTGTGCGAGGACATCTTCGGCGCGATGCGATCGTAGAGCTGCTGCTGCTTGGGCGATCGCTCCTCGGTCACGGTGCGCATGAAGATCGGCTTCTCGGCGAGGACCTTGCCCGCCGCCTCGAAGAAGCTCTGATTGTCGGCCGCCCATGACATCAGTGTCTGCGGGAAGTAGTCGATCTTCTCCATGGAGCGCATGAGCTGGCCGAGGGGCGCCCCTTGCGCCCAGACGACGAGCGTGTCGGCGCCGGCGGCCTTGCACTTGTTGAGCTGCGAGGTCATGTCGGTGTCGTTGACGCCGAACTTCTCGTTGCAGACCGGGGTGATGCCCTGCAGCGTGCCCAGTTCCTGGACGTCCTTGAGGCCGCCCTGACCGTAGCCGGTGGTCTCGGCGAGATAACCGACCTTCTTCGACTTCGGGCTCTTCTTGACGTAGGCCATCAGGCTGGCGACCTGCTCGCGATCGACCATCGAGACGCGGAACATGTAGTTCTCGGCGTTGGCGGAGGCCGGCGTGGTGATCGCCGTGCCCGAGCCGACGGTGCCGATGACGGGGACCTTCTTCTGGTTGGGGATGTGCTTCCAGGCGAGCGCATTGCCGGAGTTGGTCGGGCCGAACACCGCCACGACCTTCTCGTTGTCGATCAGGTCGGACATGTTCTGGATCGACTTGGGCGGCTGGGACAGGTCGTCGCGCACCACCAGCACCAGCTTGTCGCCGAGCACGCCGCCGCTCGCGTTGACGTCGTCGATGGCGGCCTGGAGGCCGAGGACCGCCGCCTGACCGCTGAGCGCGGAGGGCGAGGCGGAGAGGTCGCCGTTGAAGCCGACCTTGATGTCCGCGGCTTGGGCCGCGAGGCCGGCCAGGGACAGCGCGGCGGCGCCGAACGACGTGAGAATCCGATTTGCGAGCTTCATCGAGCGTTTCTCCTGATTTCCGTTCGGCCGTGGGCGTTTCCGGGCACTCCGCGCGGCCGTCGCGGGTGCCTTCCGGGTCGTCAGCCGGCGAGGAAGCCCCCGTCGACCGGTAGGATCACGCCGTTGACGTAGGTCGCCATCGGCGAGGCGAGGAACAGCACCGGCCCGACCAACTCCTCGGGCTCTCCGACCCGGCCGAGCGGGGTGCGCGCCATGAAGCCGGCCAATCGCGCCGGATCCTCGCGGGTGGAGGCGGTCATCGGCGTCGCGATCACCCCCGGCGCGATGGCGTTGACCCGGATGCCGTCGGCGGCGAGGTCGCGGGCGAGCGCCTGGGTGAGGAGCTTCACCGCCCCCTTCGACGGCGAATAGCCGAGCACGCCGCCGACCCCGACGAAGGAGGCGATCGAGGCGATGTTGATGATCGAACCGCGGGTGCGGCGCAGCGCCGGCAGGAAGGCGTGCACGACGTTGAAGACGCCGTTGACGTTCACGTCCATCACCCGGCGCCAGTTCTCCGGCGCGCGTTCGCTGTCGATCGTCTCGCGGATGATGATCCCGGCGTTGTTGACCAGGACATCGACCGGGCCGATCTCGCGTCCGACGCGCTCCGCGAGCGTCGTGCAGGCGGCGGCATCGGTCACGTCGAGGGTGTGGGCGAAGGCTTCTCCCCCCCGGGCGCGAATCTCGTCGGCGGCGTCTCGCGCGGTGTCGTCCCGGATGTCGGTGACGATCACCCTCGCCCCGGCCGCCGCGAGGCCGACCGCGATGGCGCGGCCGTTGCCCTGCCCGCCACCGGTGACGAGGACCAGGGCGCCGCGCAGGATCGGCGGCACGGTGCTGACTTCGATACTCATTCTTCTCTTCCTCGGACTTCGGCGCGGCGGGTGCCCGCGCCCTCCGGCCGCACGCCACCGATGCGCTCGCACCGATCGGCGGTCAGACGACCTCGTGGGTCTCGACCAGGAAGGTCGAGATCTCGTCGATGAATTCCGCCGCGTGGGTCATCAGGGTTCGGCCGGCGTCGGAGCCGAAGGCCGCGTTCAGCGTCGCCGCGTCGCGGAACCACAGCTCGACGATGCCGTCGATCGGCATCTCGTCGTGGCTCGCCGCCCGGGCGCGGCCGTGCGACCGGTCGAAGACCAGGTTCTGGGTGTAGCCGGCGACGCCGTCGAGCCGCTTCACCAGATGCGAATGGACATCGAACCACTCCGTCTGGAAGCGCTCGGGGCTCACGTCCGGACGACGCTTCAAGGTCGACATGCGCTTGATCAGCGGCACGCCCTCGACCTTCGGCACGACGACGTGCGGCAGGGCCGTGACCACCGAGACCTCGCCGATGAAGTCTCCTTCGTCCGCGGCGAGGTCGCGCATCGGCTCGGAGGCGACGGCGGCCCGCATCGACGGCAGGTCGTCGAACCAGAGTTGGGAAAAGCCGTCGTAGTCGGCGTTTCCCCGTTTGTGGGCGATGGCGCGTTGGCTACGATCGACCACATGGTTCTGATGATAGCGGCGCAGACCGGGAAGCCGCGCCGCGATCGGTCCATGCGCGTCGCGCCAGTGGCGGCGGAACTCGGGCGTGGCGACGTCGCCGCGGCGTCTGATCAGGCCCATTCTGACGATCATCGCTCCCCCTCCCCGACCTAAGTTTCTTTGCGTATGGTGTAGCAGGCGATTAGATAATGATCAATTCATTTGCTATACAAAAATCATTGACCGATCGCGAACCGGTTTGGCAGTTTGCCCGGAGGATGGGGAAGCGAGGAGCAATCGGTGGCCGGTGAGCAGAGAGGGATCGGGTCCGTCGAGGTCGGCGGCCAGCTGTTGCGGGTTCTGACCGAGCACGGTCGACCGATGATGCTGCGCGATCTCGCCGGCAGCGCAGGGATGCCCGCGGCCAAGGCCCACCCCTATCTCGTCAGTTTCGTCCGCCTCGGGCTGGTCGATCAGGACAAGGCTTCGGGGTGCTACGAGCTCGGACCTCTCGCCCTGCAGATGGGCCTCGCCGCCATGCGCCAGCTCGATCCGGTGCGGCTCGCCACCGACGCGATCGTCGACCTCGCCCACGAGATCAATCAGACGGTGGCGCTGTCGATCTGGGGGAACCATGGATCGACGGTCATCCGCATCGAGGAGGGTGTCGCCGCCGTCCACGTCAACATGCGCGTCGGCAGCATCATGTCGCTGCTCGGTACGGCGACCGGCCGCGTCTTCGCGGCGTTCCTGCCGCCCAAAGTGGTCGAGACCTACCTCGAATCGGGGGTCGGCCGCGCCAGCGTCGGCGACGAGACGGTGCTGCGCATGAGCCGCGCGGAGATCGACGCCGACCTCGCCGAGGTACGGCGTCGGGGCCTCGCTCGCGTCATCGAGCGCCCGATCCCCGGCGTCAGCGCCTTCGCCGCTCCGGTCTTCGATTCGTCGGGCTCGATCGCCCTCGCCATCACGGTGATCGGACCGGTCGGGATGTTCGACATCGACTGGAACGGGCCGATCGCCCGTGCCCTCTCCGACTGCGCCGCCGACGTGTCGATGCGGCTCGGCTATTCCTCACCGACGAGGCCGGGCTCCATCCCGTGATCGCCACGGTCGGCGCCGATCCGGTTCCGGTCGGCGGCACGATCTCCGAGATGGGCACGATGGCCTCACGATGGTCGTCCCTCGACCGGACCGATATCGGATCTCGTCTCAGACGATGCAGCCACGGGCCGCGACCGGCCAGCACTCGATCGCGCCGCCGCCGGTCAGCACATGCACCTGGTCGACCATGTTGGAGACCACGCAGGCGTGGTTGGGCACGATCCGCACGCGATCGCCGACCGCCAGGCCGATTGGACCCTCGCTGACCAGCCGCCCGTGCTCCTCCGACAACTGATCGATGGCGATGTCGTCGCGTCCGAGCACATGGCCGTGGCCGGTGAGGCCGAGGAGATCGGAGGTCAGCACCTTGCTGCCGGCATCGACGATCGCGCGATTGGCGGCTGGAACCGAAACCACGGTGGCATGGACCGTCAGGGCGCAGTCGTCCCAGCCGGCGACGCCGCGCGCCACCAGCGAGCGGTCGTTGTAGACGTAGGTTCCAGGCCGATATTCGGTGGTGACCGGCGCCTCGGCGGCCGACATCATCGACGGCGTGCCGCCGGAACTGACGGTCGAGACCGCGAGGCCGGCGGCCTCGATCGCCGCCTTCGCCTGCGTCATGAAGGCCTCGACGGCCGCTGCCCCGCCGGCCGGCGGATAGGTCATCAGCCCACCGAAGACGAGGCCCGGGCTCCGCGCTATCCGCTGCGCCAACACGGCCGCGTCGGCCGGCGTCGCGACCCCACAGCGGTCCGCGCCGGTGTTGCACTCGACGAGGACTCGGAGCGGGTGCGGCGCGGCGGCGAAGGCGGCCGAGAGGCCGTCGACGACCGCCGGACCGTCGGCCACCACCGCGAGGCGAACCCGCTCGGCCAATGCGGTGAGGCGGTCGAGCTTCTCGGCGCCGACGATGTTGTAGGTGATGAGGACGTCGCGGATCTCCGGGCAGCCGTCGACCATCGCCTCGGCCTCGGAGACCTTCTGGCAGGTGATGCCGATCGCCCCGGCGGCGAGTTGCATCCGCGCGATCTCGGGCAGCTTGTGGGTCTTGATGTGGGGCCGGACCGCGAGCCCGTGCGTCGTCGCATAGGCCTGGAAGCGCGCGATGTTGCGCCTGACGACCGCGAGATCGACCACCACGGCGGGGGTCGAAATCACGCACGAATTCACCGGTTTCGACATCGCATCGCCCCCTGGGAGAATTCGTCGACGGTCGCGGCTGAGCCGCCTTGACAAGGTATGGAACATCGTTCTCACTGTGTCAATCCGGTGTTCCGGATACGTGTCCGCTACAACGGACACTCAGGGATCATCATTCCTTCGGGGGTTACCATGGCCTTCTCGCTCCGCAGTAGCGCACTGACGCTTCCCCTTCTGCTCGCATGTCTGTCCATGCCGGCTTCGGCTCAGCAGGCCACGAGCAAGCTCGACGAAGTTCTCCAGCGCGGTCACCTCGTCTTGGGGACCGGCAGCACCAACGCCCCTTGGCACTTCAAGAGCGCCGACGACAAACTCCAGGGCTTCGACGTCGACATGGGTCGGATCGTCGCCAAGGCGTTGTTCGGCGACCCCGACAAGATCCAGTTCGTGAACCAGTCGTCGGACGCGCGCATTCCGAACATCACGACCAACAAGGTCGACATGACCTGCCAGTTCATGACCGTGACGGGCGCCCGCGCCCAGCAGATCGCCTTCACCATCCCCTACTACCGGGAAGGCGTCGGCCTGATGCTCAAGGCCAACGGCAAATACGCCGACTTCGCCGCCCTCAAGGCGGCCGGCAAGGCGGTCAAGATCTCGGTGCTGCAGAACGTCTACGCCGAGGCGATGGTCAAGGCGGCCCTGCCGGACGCCGTCGTCGACCAGTACGACTCCGTCGACCTGATCTATCAGGCGCTGGAATCCGGCCGCTCCGACGCGGTCGCCACCGATCAGTCGTCGGTCGCCTGGTACATGACCCAGAAGCCGGGCCGCTACAAGGACGCCGGCTACGGCTGGAACCCGCAGACCTATGCCTGCGGCGTCAAGCGCGGTGATCAGGACTGGCTGAACTTCGTCAACACCTCCCTCCATGAGGCGATGACCGGCGTCGAGTTCGACTTCTACGCCAAGTCCTACAAGACCTGGTTCGGCAAGGATCTGCCGCCGCCGAAGATCGGCTTCCCGGTCGAATTCGAGTGATCCGGGGGCACCGGGCGGCGACGTGTCGCCCGGCGTCGACCACCTACGATCAGAAGGCGTCCGGGCCGACCCGGCCGCCTTCCTTCTCGGGGCACTGGCTCGGGGCACTGGCGCGATGGGATACACACTCAACTTCGACGCGGTCTGGCGCAGTCTGGCCCTCCTGTTCCAGGGCCTGGCGCTCAGCCTCGCCTTGGCGATCGCCTCGATCCTGATCGGCGCGGTGCTCGGCCTGATGGTCGCCTTCGCCCTCAAGTCGAAGACCTGGTGGCTGAACCGCCCGGCGACGGTCTACGTCACCATCGTGCGCAACCTGCCGATCCTGGTGCTGGTGCTCTTCGCCTATTTCGCCCTGCCGCAGATGGGCATCTCGCTCGGCAAGCTCGAGAGTTTCGTCGCGACGCTGGCGGTCTACTCCACCGCCTATCTCGCCGAGGTGTTCCGCGCCGGGCTTCTCACCATCCCGGTCGGGTTGACCGAGGCGGGCCTGGCGATCGGTCTCACCCACGGTCAGATCCGCCGCTCGATCATCATTCCGCTGATGTTGCGCAACACGCTGCCGTCGCTCTCCTCGACGCTGATCTCGCTGTTCAAGGACACCTCGCTCGCGGCGACCATCTCGATCCCGGAGCTGACCTTCGAGGCGCGCAAGATCAACGTCGAGACCTTCCGGGTGATCGAGACCTGGATCGTCGCATCGATGCTCTACGTCGCCACCTGCTCGTTGGTCGCAGCCCTCCTGCGCGCCGTCGAACGGCGCCTGGCCATCCCGAGGTGACCTGATGTTCGACCTGCCGACCTTCTTCGACGAACTGTGGATCGCGCGCTGGGCCATCGTCCAGGGCCTCGGCACGACGGTGGTGATCTCGGCGCTGGCGATCGTCTTCGGCTCGGTGCTGGGAACCGTCGTCGGCCTCGTCCTGACCTACGGCGATCGGGTCTCGCGCCTGCTGTTCCGCGCCTACACCGACTTCATCCGCGGCACGCCGGTGTTGGTGCTGGTGCTCGCCAGCTACTACGTGCTCTCGACCGTCGGCATCAATCTGACGCCGTTCCAGGCCGGCGTCCTGGCGCTCGCGGTGTTCTGTTCCTCCCACGTCGGCGAGATCCTGCGCGGCGCGCTCCAGGCGATCCCGAAGGGCCAGTTGGAGGCGGCGATGGCCATCGGCCTCACCTTCCGCCAGGCCTTCGTCTGGGTGCTGCTGCCCCAGGCGCTGCGCCAGATCCTGCCGACCTGGGTCAACACGGCGGCCGAGATGGTGAAGGCCTCGACCCTGCTCTCGGTCATCGGCGTCGCCGAACTGCTGCTGCGGACGCAGGAGATCATCTCCCGCAACTTCCTCAGCCTGGAGTTCTATTTCTTCGCCGGCACGCTCTATTTCGTCATCAATTTCGGTATCGAGCTGCTCGGCAAATACGTCGAGCGCCGGACCTCCATCCCCGGGCAAGGGTGAGACCCATGACGTCGCTTCTCGAAATCCAGGGCCTGCACAAGCGTTTCGACGCGACCGAAGTGCTGAAGGGCGTCGACTGCACGGTCGGCAACGGCGAGGTCGTCGCCATCATCGGCTCGTCCGGATCGGGCAAGACGACGCTCCTGCGCTGCATCAACATGCTCGAGGATTTCCAGGCCGGTCGCATCGTGCTCGACGGCGAGGAGATCGGCTACGAGATGCGCGGCACCACGCGGCGCCGCAAATCCGAGAAGGAGATCGCGCGCCAGCGCTCCCTGACCGGCATGGCCTTCCAGCAGTTCAACCTCTTCCCGCATCTGTCGGCGGCGGAGAACGTCATGCTCGGCCTCGTCAAGGTCAAGCGCATGAGCCGCGACGAGGCTCGCGCCCTGGCGATGCGCTGGCTCGACCGCGTCGGGCTCGCCCCGCGCGCCGACCACTATCCGGGCCAGCTCTCCGGCGGCCAGCAACAACGCGTCGCCATCGCCCGCGCCATCGCCATGCAGCCGAAGCTGATGCTGTTCGACGAGGTGACCTCGGCCCTCGACCCCGAACTGGTCGGCGAGGTGCTCCAGGTGATCAAGGGGCTGGCGGCCGACGGCATGACGATGATCCTGGTCACCCACGAGATGCGCTTCGCCTACGAAGTCGCCTCCCGCGTCATCTTCATGAACGGTGGGGTGATCGGCGAGGAAGGCGATCCCAAGACGATGTTCGTCGAGCCCAAGACCGAACGGTTGGCGGAATTCCTGAAGTCGTCCAGCTTCAACTGATACCGAGGGGCATTGGAAATGACCCTTGGTATTCCTCATGCCGATTTCTCATGCACCCGACACAGATGAGAAATCGGCATTTCTTCAACGGCCCGATGCGTCAGCATCCCGGGCCGTTGGTATGATGGAGAAGACCGAGCGATGACGATCACCCGATACGGAACCGGCCAGACGGGCGCGGGCGGCCAGCCTCTGCCCTTCGCCCGGGCGGTGGAGGCCGGCGGCTGGCTGCACGTCTCCGGCCAGGTGGCGATGGCGAGTGGCGAGATCGTCGGCGGCGGCATCGTCGCCGAGAGCCGCAAGGCGATCGAGAACCTCCTGGCCATCCTGACGGAGGCCGGCTACGGCGTCGAGGACGTGGTGCGTGTCGGGGTCTGGCTCGACGACCCGCGCGATTTCTGGAGCTTCAATGGCGTCTACGCCGAATATTTCGGGGCGAATCCGCCGGCGCGGGCCTGTGTCCAGTCTCGCATGATGGTCGACTGCAAGGTCGAGATCGACTGCATCGCCTATCGCGCCGACCGGGCTTGAGGCGAAGTGGCCCGGCCTGTATTGGTCGGGCGAACGAGATTTCGAGGGTTCCGAATGTCGGACACGACCGTGGACATGACCGCACGCCGCATGCGTGGTCTCGACCGAGCCTTCGAAATCCTCGATTTCCTGCGTCGCCGGCGACAGCCGATGCGGCCCAACGAGATCGCCGTGGCCATCGGCGCGCCGCGCTCCACGGTCTACGAACTGATCAACCTCCTCCTCGGCCACGGCATGCTCGACTACAAGGACGAGGACGGCCGCGTCTTCCTCGGCCGCAAGCTCTATTTCCTCGGCATGGCCTATGCCGACCAATTCGACCTGATGCGGGAGGCCGAGCACCTTCTGGTCCGCCTCTCCGAGGAAACGCGGGAAACCGCCCAGATGTGTCTGCTCGACGGCGACAAATACACGGTCGCGCTGATGCGGGAAGGAGCGCGGCCGTTCCGCATCTCGGCCACCGTCGGCGAGGCGGTGCCGATCCCCTGGACCGCTTCCGGGCGCCTGCTCGTGTCCCACATGACCGACGAGGAGATCCTGGCGCTCATCCCGCCGGGCGACTTCGTCATGCCGGACGGCTCCCGCATCGCCGAGGAGAGCTTCATCGCCGAGGCGAGGCAAGCCGCCCGCAATGGCTACTTCACCTTCCACAGCGCCGTGGAGAACTTCACGCGCTGTTTCGCCGCCCCCGTCTATCGCAATGGCGGCCAGTGCATCGCCACGCTGTGCCTCGTCACGCCGAAAGAAGACGGCATGACCAACCGCCAGTTCTATCTCGAGAGCCTGACCGCCGCCGCGCGCGATCTCTCCGAGAAGCTCGGCTATGCCGGCGAAGCCATGGAAGCCAGCGCCCCGAAGCTCTGACCTGCCGATCACGTCGGGGTCGACGAGACCACCGGGAAGACGCCGTTGCCCGGCGCAGGCGATCTCGGCGGCGGCGTGACCACGCTCCTCGTCCGTCCCTCGAGTAGTTTCCGAAGCTCCCGGGGATCGCGTCGCCAGCCCTAAGGTCGCTGCGCCCCCCTTCGGCGGACGCGCCCGCGGTCGTCCGAACGGCGCGCGCCCCCGGAGGAGACGGTCCCTTGGACGACCCCTACACCACACTCGGAGTGGCACGGGACGCGAGCCAGGACGACATTCGTCGCGCCTATCGCAAGGCGGCGAAGAATCACCACCCCGATCTCAACCCCGGCGACACCGCGGCCGAAGAGCGCTTCAAGAAGGCGTCGATCGCCAACGAATTGCTGTCCGACCCCGAAAAGCGCGCTCGATTCGATCGCGGCGAGATCGACTCGGCCGGCCAGGAACGACCCGCCACGCCCGGCTGGCGCGATTTCGCCGACGGCGAGGACGGACGGCGCTACGGCCGGGGGTCGCGGGACCGGACCCCCGACGATTTCGGCGGCATGTTCGGCGAGATGTTCGACCGCGAGCGCCGCGCCGGCGGCACGCGGCCGATCGGTGGGCGTGACGAACTCTATGGGCTGACGGTCGACTTCCTCGACGCGGTGAACGGCGCGACGCGGCGCCTGACCCTGCCCGACGGGCGGGTTCTCGACGTGGTGATCGCCCCCGGCGCGTCCGATGGGCAGGTCCTGCGGCTGCGGGGGCAAGGCGGGCCGGGTCGCAACGGCGGCACCGCCGGCGACGCGCTGATCGAGATCCACGTCACGCCACATCGCTTCTTCACCCGCGACGATCTCGACATCCACCTGGATCTGCCGGTGACCCTTTCGGAGGCGGTGCTCGGAGCCCAGGTGAAGGTGCCGACACCGGGCGGGCCGGTGTCGATGCGCATTCCGCCCCACTCCGACACCGGCACGCGGCTGCGCCTGCGCGGTCGCGGCGTGCCGGCCCATGGCAACCGTCCGGCCGGTGATCTCCATGCCACGCTGCGGCTGGTGGTCGGTGCGGTCGACGCGGAGTTGGAGAGGTTCCTGCGCGACTGGAAGCCCGAGATGAAAACCGATCCCCGACGCTCCCTGGAGGCCCGGCCATGATCGACATCGAAGTCGTCGTCACTCGGACACCCGGTCTTCGGCGTCGAGATCTCGACCGTTGGATCATCAATTCCTGGGTCCGCGCGGACGAAACACCCGAGGGATTGCTCTTCCGCGACATCGACGTCGCCCGGGTGCGGTTGATCCAGACGCTGCGCGACGACATGGACGTCGACGAGGCGGCGCTTCCGGTCGTCCTGTCGTTGCTCGACCAGATCTACGACCTCAGGCGACGTCTGCGGGCGCTCGCGGAGCGCGCCGGTCTCGATCCGGCGGAGGTCTGCGCCGATCCGCCGGCCACGTGATCGATCCCTGGTTCGGCGCGGGAGGAACGCCGTTGCCCGACGGGGTGGCTTCGCTCGAGTAGTTTCCGATCCTGCCGAGGACCCCGCGCCGCTGTCAGGGTCGTCCCAGAGAAGTTCGATCCGCCGGCGTCGCTCCCTTCGACGTCGCATGCCTCGCGAGAGGTCGCTCTCGGCTCGCTCGAGGGGAAATGGGCGAGGGAAGGTTTCGTCGATGACCCGCAATCTCGTCTACGTCGTCGCGGTCGTGCTCGCCGTCACCTCGGTGGTCTTCGGCTATCAACTCTGGCGCGAGCGCCAGAAGACCGAAGGCGTCGAGATCCGCGTCAACGACCAAGGCATATCCATCGAAAAGCGGTGACCCGCCGTTCCACGCGCGATCGTCCGCCGTGACTATCGAAACCGGCCGCGAACCACGCCGAACCGGAAAGCAGTTCCCCAATGGCCCGCAATCTCGCCTTCACGGTGGGAGACGTCGTCTCCTGCACCGATCGTCCCGACGGCCTCCCGCATCTCTGCACGGTGATCAAGGTGATGCCGGTCGAGCATGCGATCCGTAGCTATCACGTCCGCGACAATACCGAAGCGTTCGAGCGTGCCGTCGAGGAATCGACCCTCACCCTGCACCCACCGTCGACCGAAGAAGGCGTGCTCGGCCTCTGACGACCGCGGCCCGCGCGCCGTCATCGGGCCGCGAACGAAGCCATCGGTTCGACCGTCGCCGATCGTCGCCGGCACGGCCGCGATCCTCACACCATGTCCTCCGGCCTGACCCAGCGGTCGAAATCGACGCCCGCGACGTGGCCGGACGCGATCGCCGCCTCGCGCAGGCTGGTGCCCTCGTGGTGCGCCCTCTTGGCGATCTCGGCGGCGCGGTCGTAGCCGATGTGGGGGGTGAGCGCCGTCACCAGCATCAGCGATCGCTCGACCAGTTCGGCGATGCGCGGGCGGTTCGGCTCCAGGCCGCGGACGCAATGGCGCTCGAAACTGCGCAAGCCGTCGCCGAGCAGCCGCAGGCTCTGCAACACCGCGTCGATGATCACCGGCTTGTAGACGTTGAGCTCGAAATTGCCCGAAGCCCCGGCGATCGTCACGGTGACGTCGTTGCCGAAGACCCGGGCGCACACCATGGTGAGCGCCTCGCATTGGGTCGGATTGACCTTGCCCGGCATGATCGAACTGCCCGGTTCGTTCTCCGGAATGGTGATCTCGCCGAGCCCGCTGCGCGGACCCGAGGCGAGCCAGCGCACGTCGTTGGCGATCTTCATCGCCGCCGCCGCCAGCCCCTTGAGGGCGCCGTGGGCGTGGACGAGCCCATCGTGGGCGGCGAGCGCCTCGAACTTGTTGGGGGCGGTGACGAAGCCCAGGCCGGTCGCCCGATCGAGCTCGGCGGCGACCCGGGCGCCGAAGTCGGGCGCGGTGTTGAGGCCGGTGCCCACCGCCGTGCCGCCGATCGCCAGTTCGCGCAGATGCGGCAGCGCGGCGACGAGATGGCGCTCGGCGTGATCGAGTTGGGCGACCCAGCCCGAGATCTCCTGGCCGAGGGTCAGGGGTGTGGCGTCCTGGAGATGGGTGCGGCCGATCTTGACGATGTCGGCGAAGCCGCGGGCCTTGTCGGCGAGGGTCGCGCGCAACACCCGCAGCGGCGGCAACAGGTCCTCGACGAGGCCGCGCGTCACCGCGACGCTCATCGCGGTCGGGAAGACGTCGTTGGAGGACTGGCCGCGATTGACGTCGTCGTTGGGGTGGACGAGCCGCCCGGCCCCGACCTCGCCGCCCATCAGTTGCGAGGCGCGGTTGGCGAGCACCTCGTTCATGTTCATGTTGGTCTGGGTGCCCGACCCGGTCTGCCACACCACCAGCGGAAACTCGCCGTCGTGGCGTCCCTCCAGCACCTCGTCGGCGGCGCGAACGATCGCCGCCGCCTTGTCGGCGTCGATCAAGCCGAGCGCGGCGTTGACCGACGCGGCGGCGCGCTTGACCAGGGCGAGGGCCCAGAGCAATTCGCCCGGCATGCGCTCGTCGGAGATGGCGAAATGCGCCAGCGAACGCTGGGTCTGCGCCCCCCAGAGACGGTTCGCCGGCACGGCGATGTCGCCGAAACCGTCGCGCTCGACGCGTTCGGGGCTCGTCTGCGTCGGGTCGGGCATGGGCGGTCCTCGAGGGCGGGGAGGGGGCTCCGGCACGCGGAACGCGCCAGAACCGTGGGGAGGCCGGCGGTCGGCTCAACCGGCGATCAGATTGCGCAGCACGAACGGCAGAATACCGCCATGGGCGAAATAGGCGATCTCGTCGAGCGTATCGATGCGGGCGAGCACCTCGACCGAGCGACGCGTGCCGTCCGGACGGGTGATCTCGAGCGTCAATCTCTGGCGCGGCCGCAGACCCGCGGCGATGCCGCCGATCGACACCGTCTCGGCGCCGGTCAGCCCCAGGCTCTGCCAACCGTCGTCGCCGAGGAACTGCAACGGCAGCACGCCCATGCCGACCAGGTTGGAGCGGTGGATGCGCTCGTAGGAGCGGGCGACGACGGCGCGCACGCCGAGCAGCCGCGTGCCCTTGGCCGCCCAGTCGCGCGACGAGCCGTTGCCGTATTCGCTTCCCGCGAAGACCACCAGCGGCACCTTCTCGGCGGCGTAGCGCATCGCCGCGTCATAGATCGAGGCACGTTCGCCGGAGGGGTGGATGATCGTCCAGCCGCCTTCGACCACCTCGCCCGCTTCGTCGCGTACCATGGCGTTCTTGATGCGGATGTTGGCGAAAGTGCCGCGCACCATCACCTCGTGATTGCCGCGCCGGGTACCGTATTGATTGAAGTCCTGAACCGCGACGCCGTGTTCGGAGAGATAGCGCCCGGCCGGCGATGCCGGCTTGATCGAGCCGGCCGGCGAGATGTGGTCGGTGGTGATCTTGTCGCCGAACAGGCCGAGAATGCGGGCGCCGACGATGTCGGCGATCGGCGCGGGCGTCGCCGTCATGCCCTCGAAATAGGGCGGGTTGCGCACATAGGTCGAGGCGTCGTCCCAATCGTAGGTCTCGCCGCCTTCGCTCGCCACCCCATCCCAACGCGCGTCGCCGGAAAAGACCTGGGCGTATTTCTCATCGAACAGCGCCGAGGTGACGTATCGGTCGGTGATCGCCTTGATCTCGGCGCTCGACGGCCAGAGGTCGGCGAGGAACACCGGCCGTCCCTCGGCGCCGATGCCGAGCGGCTCGGCCGTCATGTCGATGCGCGTCGTGCCGGCCAGCGCATGGGCGACCACCAGCGGCGGCGAGGCCAGCCAATTGGCCTGGACGTCGGGCGAGATCCGGCCCTCGAAGTTGCGATTGCCCGACAACACCGCCGCCGCGACGATGCCATGGTCGGCGATCGTCTTGGAGATCTCCGGCGCCAGCGGGCCGGAGTTGCCGATGCAGGTGGTGCAGCCGAAGCCGACGAGAGCGAAGCCGAGGGCGTCGAGGTCGGCCTGTAGGCCCGAGGCCGCCAGATAGGCGGCGACCACCTGACTGCCCGGGGCGAGCGAGGTCTTGACCCAGGGCTTCGGCCGGAGGCCCACCGCCCGCGCTTTACGCGCCAGAAGTCCGGCGGCGATCAGCACCGAGGGGTTGGAGGTGTTGGTGCAGGAGGTGATGGCGGCGATCACCACGTCGCCGTGGCCGAGATCGAAGTCGCGCCCCGGAACCGGCCAGCGCTCGCGCCCCTCGTCCGGCTTCTTGTAGTCGCCGGCGAGAGCCGCGGCGAACACCGATCCGACCTCGCCGAGCGCCACCCGTTGCTCCGGCCGTTTCGGCCCGGCGAGCGAGGGCACGACGGAGGCGAGATCGAGCTCCAGCGTCTCGGTGAAGACCGGATCGGGCGTCGTCGCGTCGCGGAACAGGCCTTGGGCGCGGGTATAGGCCTCGACCAGCGCGACCCGTTCGGGGGCGCGGCCCGACAGCCGCAGATAGGACAGCGTTTCGGCATCGACGGGGAAGAAGCCGCAGGTGGCGCCGTATTCCGGCGCCATGTTGGCGATGGTGGCGCGATCGGCGAGCGTCAACCCGTCGAGGCCGGCGCCGAAGAATTCGACGAATTTGCCGACCACCCCGTGGCGGCGCAGCATCTGGGTGATGGTCAGCACGAGGTCGGTTGCGGTGACGCCTTCCACGAGCCGGCCGGTCAGGCGGAAGCCGACGACCTGGGGGATCAGCATCGACAGCGGTTGGCCGAGCATCGCGGCTTCCGCCTCGATGCCGCCGACGCCCCAGCCGAGGACGCCGAGGGCGTTGACCATGGTGGTGTGGCTGTCGGTGCCGACGCAACTGTCGGGGTAGGCGAGGGTGGTGCCGTCGGCGTCGAGCCGGGTCCACACCGTCTGCGCCAGATATTCGAGATTGACCTGATGGCAGATGCCGGTGCCGGGCGGCACGACGCGGAAGCCGGAAAGCGCGCCGCGACCCCATTTCAGGAAGGTGTAGCGCTCGCCGTTCTGCTCGTATTCGCGCGCCACGTTGAGATCGAGGGCGCGGGGGGAGCCGAAGTGATCGACCACCACCGAATGGTCGATGACCAGATCGACCGGCACCAGCGGATTGATCCGTGACGGTCGCCCGCCCAGCGCCACCATGGCGTCGCGCATCGCCGCGAGGTCGACGACGGCGGGCACGCCGGTGAAGTCCTGCATCAGGACCCGCGCCGGACGGAAGGCGATCTCACGCTCGTCGAGGCCCCGGGTCTCGGGCCAGGCGGCGAGCGCGCGGATGTCGTCGGCGCTGACCGAGCGTCCGTCCTCGGACCGCAACAGGTTCTCGAGCAGCACCTTGAGCGAGAACGGCAGTCGCTCGATGCCGGCGAGCCCGTTCCGCGCCGCCGCGGTGAGGCTGAAGACCTCATGGGGTGTCTCCCCCGTCGTCAGGGTCAGTCGGCTGGAAAAGCTGTCTCGGGAGGATGAGGTTTCGGGCATGGAGTCCTCGCATGGCAGGGATCGACCGCCCCTCTCGGGGGGAACCCGTCGCGACATCCTTCGAGCCTCGGCTCATGTCGGCGGCAGGCGACGCCGGTGTCGTTCGCACTACACATGTGGCGCGCGTGCGGGTTTTCGAGTGGAGACCGGCACCTTTTCCCTTCGCGACCCGAACAGGGTGTCGACCACCCAGAGCTCTCGGTCCATGTCGCAAGGAACGCCGGTGAGCACGTAGGTCGCGTCGGCGTCACCGGGTGCGATGGCCGAGCCGACGGCCTCGCCGATCGATCGGCCGAAAGCGGATGGGGCGTGGGCGACGCTCCCGGGGCCAGGGTTCCGAGCCCACACGGCGATGCGCCCGAACCTATCCCCGACCTCGGCCGCCGCCCCGTCGAGGGCGGCATGAACCGCGAGGAGACGCAGGACGCACCCGTTCAAAAATCGAACCCCAGGGTGAGCGGCAATGCCGAGATGCGCCTCGAAACGCTCGGTCGATGCCCCGCCGGGCATCTTCTCGGTGTCGTCGACCCGTCTGGACCTGTCCGTCGACATCGCCGCGCCCGTCATTGTCACCGGTATCGACCAGTCGCCGATACTTCACTGGAAGTTCGAGGCGCGATGAGGACCGATGGAAATATCGATATTGTTCCTCTGAGCGTACAGGCCGCGGCACCGTCGGGCAGGGTCGGAATCTACCCATCCCCGAAGGCCGGGGTCCAGACCCCGCCGGCGCTCTCGCCGACCGGCGCGCGCCGGCACGTCTCACCGTGATCCCGACGAAGATCGGAGTCCGATCACCCCCGTCTTCGATCACCGTCGCGCCGGACTTGCGGAAATACCTCCAATAGGCCTTCACCCGGCCGCGGCCGAGCCACACGCGGGTCCACCGGTTTGCCATGCCAGCCTCCCATCGATCAGCCGCCGGATGATCACCACCGTCATACCGCCGTGCCGACCAGCGCGCCGATTCCCGCCGTCGCCGCCATGGCGATCGCGCCCCAGAAGGTGACGCGCACCGTGGCCCGGACGACGTTCGCCCCGCCGGCGCGAGCGCCGACCGCGCCGAGCAGGGCGAGGAAGAGCAACGAGGCGATCGTCACCACCGGGATGAGGCGCGCCGAGGGCACCACCACCACCATCAGGAGCGGCATGGCCGCGCCCACGGCGAAACTCGCCGCGGAGGTCAGCGCCGCCTGGATCGGTCGCGCGGTGGTCGCCTCCGACAGGCCGAGTTCGTCATGGGCGTGTGCCCCCAGCGCATCCTTGGCCATCAATTGGTCCGCGACCTCGCGCGCCAATTCGAGCTCGACGCCGCGCGCCACGTAGATCTGCGCCAGTTCCTCGTGCTCGAAGGCCGGCTGAGAGACGAGTTCCCTCGACTCGCGCGCCAGATCGGCGGCTTCGGTATCGGATTGCGAACTGACCGAGACATATTCGCCGGCCGCCATCGACATGGCACCGGCGACCAGCCCCGCGGTGCCGGCGACGAGGACCTCGGAGGTCGCGGCGGAAGCCGCCGCCACGCCGAGGATCAGGCTCGCCGTCGAGACGATGCCGTCATTGGCGCCGAGCACGGCGGCGCGCAGCCAACCGATGCGGGTGACGAGGTGACGTTCGATGTGAGGGCGTCTCATGAGTCTCTCCCGATCCAGGGCCCATGGCTCGCGTCCGTTCGGCCTGTTCGCCAGGATGCGCCCGATTTTGGCGCGCCGCATCGGCGCTCCACCGGATCCGCGGACATCGAACCGAGCTTCGACCTCGAGGCGCCTCGGCTTCCGCGCCCCGGCCGTCATCACGGCGATCCGCGACGGGCGCCGACCGCTCGAGCTCCACACCGAACAGTTGTCGGTCACCGCCGATCTGCCGAAGGACCGGGGGGGAGCGGCGCCGCGAACTCGGGTTCGGGTGATCCTTCCGAGGTCGGCGGCCCGACCGATCGAAGCCCCCTCCCACCCGGCGAGGAGTGTCGTTCATGAGTTCGACGAATTCGCCGCGCCCATCGAGGTGCGTCAGGATTTCTCGCGGCGAAAGAGGGACCTCCAAACCGGCCTCGAGCGATATTCGGGCAAGTCCCGCGCCGAACCCGGTACGGATCGGACCGACCGGAATTGTCGACCAAGAGCAAGTCGCCCCTCGCGGGGGCGTGGGTCGAGACCCCATGCGGTCGCGTTCGTCATGAGTAGGCCGACCGAACCTTCAGCGGACGAAGTAGCGCGGATGCAGGTCTCGGCCTTCGAGCAGCGCCACGACGTTGCGGCAGGTCATCGACGAGACCTCGCGCCGCGCTTCCTCGGTGACGCCGCCGACATGCGGGCTGACGATCAGGTTGGGCAGCGCCCACAGCGGGTTGTCGCGGGCCGGCGGCTCCGGCGAGAAGGTGTCCAGCCCGGCGCCGGCGATCGTCCCGGCCGTGAGAGCGGCGATGAGGGAGGGCTCGTCGACCAGTTCGCCGCGGGCGGTGTTGAGAAGGATCGCCTCCTTCCTCATCGATCGCAGTTCGCGCGATCCGATCAGACCGCGAGTCCCGGCCGTCAGCGGACAATGGAGGCTCACCACGTCGCTGGTGGCGAGCAGCGTGTCGAGGTCGGGGCATCGTGCGACGTGCGGGCCGAAGGCCTCGGCGGGAGCGAAGGGATCGTAGGCGACGACCGACATGCCGAGGGGCTGGACCATCGCCGCGAAGGCACGGCCGATCATGCCGATGCCGACGAGGCCGAGTGCGCGGCCACGCAACTCGTGACCGCGATAGGTCTTCTTCTCCCAGCCGCCGCCGCGCACGAAGGCGTCCTGGTTGCGCAGGTCCTTGACGAGGCAGAGCATCAGGGCGAGCGCGTGTTCGGCGACCGAATGGGCATTGGCGCCGACCGCCGCCAAGACCGGGATGCCGAGCGCGGCAGCGGCCGCGACGTCGATGTCGTTGGTGCCGGCGCCGTGCTTGGCGACCACCTTCAACTTCGCCGACGCCTTCATGATGTCCTCGTCGATCCGCTCGACCAGGCGCACGACCAGGGCATCGGGCTGCTTCTCGGCGAGGAGAGCGACGATCTCCTCCTTCTTCGGGTAGGGGCCGGTGGCGAGCGAGGTCACCCCCGCCGCCTCGAAGATCTTCTCGCCTTCGGGAGCCACCGGCCCACCGAGACTGATCACCATGTGGGTCATGAAACCTCTCCCTGCCTCACTCGGCGATGCCGTGCGCGTCGAGGATGACGCGGATCTTCGCGTCGAGATCCGGCGTCGAGATCAGGGCCGGCTGCCGGCTCGCCCCGACGCTCGGATCCATCAGCCAGAGGGCGCGCTTGACCATCGCCGGTGGGTAGCCGAGCGCGTAGAGATCGACGCGCAGCGCGGTGAAGCGCGCCTGCTCGGCCTCGGCCGCCGCGAGATCGCCGGCCGCGAACCTCGCGCAGATGGCATTCGCGACCTTCGGCATGACGTTGGCGAGGCCCGAGATGCAGCCCTTCGCACCCTTGGAAAGGGCGTAGAACACCAGCGAATCGGGCCCGGAGAAGACGTCGAAGGCATCGTGGCCGGCGGCGATCTCGAGATAGGCGTCGAGGCTCTCCCGTCCGCCGCCGCTGTCCTTGATTCCGAGGATGTTCGGGTGGTCGGCGAGGCGGGCGGCGGTCGCTGGCTCGATGTGGTTCTGAGTCCGCGCCGGGATGTCGTAGAGGTAGATCGGCAACGACAGGGTGTCGGCGACCCGGGTGAAGTGGGCGAAGAGCCCGTCCTGGGTGCAGCCGATGAAATAGGGGGTGATCACCGCGAAGGCGTCGACGCCGGTCCTCGCCACCTCCCGGCCGAGCATCAGCGTCTCGTGAGTCGAGGGAAGACCGATGTTGGCGAAGACCTTCACCTTGCCGTCGGCCTCCTCGACGATCTCCGAACACAGTCGGACCTTCTCCTCGAAGGTCAGGCTGGTGAAGTCGCCGTTGGTGCCGCAGGCCAGGATGTTGTTGCCGGCGGTGACCTGACGGCGCACCTGGCGGCGCACCGCCGCGTAGTCGATGGCCTCGTCGTCGTCGAAGCAGGTGACCAGGGCGACGAAGGGAAGACGTTCGTTCATGGGAGGACCTCCGGGTGGCGCCGGAGCGGGGTTTCCCCTCGCTCCGGTCTTCGGGAACAGGCCGGCGGCGGACGCCGGCGTCGTTTGGCGCCGCCCTCCGCCGGCGGCGGAAGGGTCTCAGCCGGAGATCGCGGCGCGCTTGCGAGCGGTGTGCCGTTGCCAGATCGGCCAGGCGAGGGAAACCACGGTCAGCAGCAGGAAGGCGATGGTGATCGGGCTCGCGACGAACGCCAGGATGTCGTTGTCGACCCGCATCATGCCGAGGCGCAGGTTCGATTCCGCCAATGGTCCCAAGATCAGCGCGATGCACAATGCCGCCTGTGAGAAGTCGAACTTCTGCATGAGGTAACCGAGCACCCCGAAGCCCAGCATCGTGTAGATGTCGACCGCATTCATATTGATCGAATAGGACCCGATGAAGCAGAAAACCACGATCGCTACGGTGAGGATGCGCTTCGGCACCATCAGGATTTTCGAACAGTAGCGGATGATGGCCATGCCGAAGACGAGCATGAAGATGTTGGCGATGAACGAGCCGACGAAGATGCCGGTGACGATCTGCGGTTGCTCCTGGAAGAGCATCGGTCCCGGCGCCAGTCCGTGGATCATCAGCCCGCCCATGAGGACGGCGGTGACGACGTCGCCGGGGATGCCGAGCGCCAGCATCGGGACCAGAGCGCCGCCACACACCGCGTTGTTGGCGCTTTCGGTCGCCGCGACACCGACGATGTAGCCGGTGCCGAACTTCTCGGGGGTCTTCGAGGTCCGCTTGGCTTCGTTGTAGCTGATCCACGACGCCGTCCCCGACCCGGTTCCCGGGATGATGCCGATGATCGTGCCGATGATCGAGCCGCGCAGCAGCGTTCCGGCCGAGGCTCGCATGTCCTCACGCGTCGGCCAGATGCCGGCGATCTTCAACTGCGCGATCTTCTCCTCGAAGATGTTCTCGATCTGGACGAGGGCCTCCGAGACGGCGAAGAGGCCGATGAGGGCGGGGGTGAAGGCGAAGCCCGAGGCGAAGCCGGTGAAACCGAAGGTGTAGCGTGAGGCGCCGCTGATCGGATCGCCGCCGACACACGACAGCAGCACGCCGAGAAGGCCGGCGATCAGGCCCTTGAGCAGATCGTGGGAGAGGCTGGCGATGATCGTCAGGCCGAAGAGCGACAACGCGAAATATTGCGCCGGTCCGAATTCGAGCGCGATTTCGGCGAGTTGCGGGGCGAGCGTCGCCAGGACGACCGAGGAGAAGATGCCGCCGACGAAGGAGGCGATGGTCGCCATGCCGAGGGCTCGGCCCGCCTCGCCCTTCAGCGTCATCGGATATCCGTCGAGGACCGTCGCCGCCGATGCCGGGGTGCCCGGTGTCTTGACCAGGATCGACGAGATGCAGCCGCCGTAGATGCCGCCGACATAGATGCCGATCAGCATGTTGAGACCGGCCACCGGATCCATCCCGAAGGTCAATGGAATGAGCAACGCCACACCCATGGTCGCGGTCAGCCCCGGCAGCGCGCCGATGACGATGCCGCCCGCCGTGCCGAGCGCGATGAGCCACAGGGTGTGCGGCTGGAATACCGCCAAGATGTGCTGCAGGTTACCCATGGGTGCCTCTGAAGGGTCGATCGAGCGTCCGATCGTGGTGGCCCGAGGGGGCGGGCCGGCGCCGAGCCGGACCCGCCCCGCCGTGAGTGCCTCACTTCTTCTTGAGGTTCATGCCGTAGAGGCCGAGGTCGCGGATGACCT
>JAFHCF010000229.1:0-14161 GCA_048497495.1 Prosthecomicrobium sp. | reverse complement strand
GCGTTCTGGGGATCGGGCGGGCCCGGCGGCGAAGGCGTGGCCGTCGTCAGCCGACGACGATCGGCAGCGGTACGAAGCGGATGCCCTGATCCGACTTGACGCGGAGCAGCACGGCCTTGCGGCCCTGATCGCGGGCGGTGCGGATGGCGGAGGAGACATCGGCCGGGGTCGAGACGACGCGGCCCTGGACCTCGAGCACCACGTCGCCGGAGGAGATGCCGCGCGCCGCGGCGGGCCCCGCCGGATCGACGTCGACGACCGCGACGCCGCCGCCCTTCTCGCCGACTTCGGACGCCGGCGCCAGACGCAGGCCGAGATCGGCGAGCGACGTGGAAGCGGCACCCGAATCGTCCGCGGCGGGTCCGACCTTGGCCTCTTGGTTGAGGCGGCCGAGTTCGACCTGCAGCGTCATCTTGGTGCCGGCGCGATTTACCTCGAGGGCGACCTTGGAGCCGGGCTCGTAGCCGGCGATGGTGCGGGCGAGATCGCGGCTGTCGCGGATCGCCTTGCCGTTGACGGCCAAGATCACGTCGCCGGTCTTCAGCCCGGCCTTGGCGGCGGGGGAGCCCGCCTGGGCGTCGGCGACGATGGCGCCGCGCGCATCCTTCAGTCCGAGACTGTCGGCCATGTCGCGGCCCACCGGCTGGATCTGCACGCCGAGCCAACCGCGCACCACTTCGCCGCCCTTCTCGAGCTGAGCGATGACCTTCTGCACCGTCGCCGAGGGGATGGCGAAACCGATGCCGATCGAGCCGCCGTTGGGCGAGTAGATCGCGGTGTTCATGCCGACGACGCTGCCGGAGAGATCGAAGGTCGGCCCGCCGGAGTTGCCGCGGTTGATCGGGGCGTCGATCTGCAGGAAGTCGTCGTAGGGGCCGGCGCCGATCTCACGGCCACGGGCCGAGACGATGCCGGCGGTGACCGAGCCGCCGAGACCGAAGGGATTGCCGACGGCGAGCACCCAGTCGCCCGGCTTGACGTCGCCGGTGGAGAAGGGAACGGTCGGGAAATCCTTGCGATCGGAGACGATCTGGACCAGGGCGACATCGGTCTTCTCGTCCGAGCCGACCACCTTGGCCTTCCATTCGGCGCCGTCGTCGGTGACCACGGTCACTTCCTTGGCGTTCTTGACGACGTGGAAGTTGGTGACGACCCGGCCGTCGGGCGAGACGATGAAGCCGGAGCCCTGGGCCATCACGGTGTCGCCGCGACCTTGGCGATGACGCCAACCGGGTCCGCGACCGTCGGGGCCGCGACCCATGCCGGGGCCGCCGGGGCCGCCCCATTCACGGAAGAAGCGATCGAGCGGACCGCCCTCGGGGATGTCGGGGAAGCTCTGCATGAAGCTCTCGCGGGCGACGGGCGCCTCGCCCTTGACCCGGATCGAGACCACGGCGGGGCGGACGCGCTCGACGACCGGCGCGAAGGAGAAGGTCTGGGGGGACGGCGCGGCGATCGGCGCCTGCGCGAGGGCACTCGGGGTCTGGCCGAGGACCTCGACGCCGGCGAGAACGCCGACGACGAGGAGGGAGGCGACCCCGGCCAGGAGGGTCTTGCGACGCACCGTCCGGTCGGACTTGCCGACCTGCGTCACGGAGGTATCATGGATCATCTCAATTCACCCATCGGGTTCGAGAAGGGAAGTCTGTCGACGGACAGGGGGGCGTCGTCGATGTCCTCGAAGATGGGTCCGGTCGCCTTACGACACCATGGCGCGGGGATTAACAATCGGTAAGGGAAAAAGGGCGACGGGAGGGCCGGGCGGCGTGGCGAACGGCGATGCCGCCCGCGTGCCGCCGCCGGTGTCCTCGGTCGTGCGAAGGGGTCATCCCCGATCGGAGAGGATCTCGGCCAGACGGGTCTTCTCGGCGTCGGAGAGCGGAACCTCGGTGTTGCCCCGGGTCGCGGCGCGACGGCGCAGACCGAGGAAGATGCCGATGCCGCCGAGGATCGCCACGGCGAAGGGCATGGTCCACAGGATCGCCGTGCGCAGTTCGAAACGCGGCCGCAGCAGGACGAATTCGCCGTAGCGGGCGACGAGATAGTCCATCACTTGGCTATTGCTGTCGCCGGACTTGATGCGCTCGCGCACCAGGACGCGCAGATCCTTGGCGAGCGGGGCGTCGCTGTCGTCGATCGACTGGTTCTGACAGACGAGGCAGCGCAACTCGACGGAGAGCGTCCGGGCACGAGCCTCGAGCGCCGGGTCGGCGAGCATTTCGTCGGGCTGCACGGCGCGGACCGGTGCCGCCGCGCAGGTGAGCGCGAGGCCGAGACCGAGCGCGAGGGCGGCGGGCAAGCGGCGGATCGTGGTCATCGGTCTCTCCTCACTCGGCCGCCGCCGTCATCGCCCCGGCGACGCTCGCGCGGTGCGGGGTCGGAGCGCCGACGCGCAGGCGGCGGTCGGTGAGCGACACCACCCCGCCGATCGACATGATCAGGCAGCCGATCCAGATCAGCAGCACCAGCGGCTTCCAGTAGATGCGCATGGCGACGCCGTCGCCCTGGGTCTCGCCGATCGCCAGATAGAGCTGCGAGAACAGGCCGTAGGTGGCGATCGCGGTCTCGGTGGTCGGCATCGAGCGGGTGCGGTAGGTGCGCTTGGAAGGTTCCATGATCACCGGGGCGGCGCCGGAGCCGTCGTCGACCCGGAAGCGGGCGATGACCTCGTCCCAGTTGGGGCCCTGGGCGGGCACCGCCTTCTCGAAGGTGAGGTCGAAGCGCTCGACGCGGATGTGATCGCCGGGCTCCATCATCAGGACGTGCTCGACCTTCCAGGCTCCCTCGGCGACGGTGCCGAGCAGCAGCACGCCGACGCCGAAATGGCCGAGCATGGTGCCCCAGGACGAGCGCGGCAGGCCGACGGCGCGCCGCAGAGCCACCTTGGGATCGGAGAACAACTTGATGCGGAAGGCGATCTCGGCGAGCGCGCCGAGCATCAGCCAGACCGCGAGGCCGATGCCGATCGGCGCCAACACCGGGCCGCCGCGGGTCAGCCACCAGGTGACCAGCATGGCGGCGATGGCGAGCGCGAAGACCATCGCGAGGCGCTGGGCGACGGCGAGGAGATCGCCGCGCTTCCAGGCGAGGAAGGGGCCGAGCGGCATGGCGAGGAGCAGCGGCAGCACCAGCGGACCGAAGGTCATCTCGAAGAAGGGCGCGCCGACCGAGATCTTGCCGCCGGTGGTCGCCTCGAGCAGCAGCGGGTAGAGGGTGCCGATGAAGACGGCGGCGGTGGCGGCCGTCAGGAACAGATTGTTGAAGACCAGCGCGCCCTCGCGGCTGATCGGGGCGAAGAGCCCGCCCTTGCTCAGCGTCGGGGCGCGCGCGGCGAAGAGGGTCAGCGAGCCGCCGACGAAGATCACCAGGATGCCGAGGATGAAGACGCCGCGCGCCGGGTCGGTGGCGAAGGCGTGGACCGAGGTGAGCACGCCGGAGCGCACCAGGAAGGTGCCGAGCAGCGACAGCGAGAAGGCGAGGATGGCGAGCAGCAGCGTCCAGATCTTCAGCCCGTCGCGCTTCTCCATGACGATCGCCGAATGGAGCAGCGCGGTGCCGGCGAGCCAGGGCATCAGCGAGGCGTTCTCCACCGGATCCCAGAACCACCAGCCGCCCCAGCCGAGCTCGTAATAGGCCCAGTAGGAACCCATGGCGATGCCGAGCGTCAGGAACACCCAGGCGGCGAGCGTCCAGGGGCGGACCCAACGGGCCCAGGCGGCGTCGATGCGGCCCTCGATCAGAGCCGCGACGGCGAAGGAGAAGGCGATAGAGAAGCCGACGTAGCCGAGGTAGAGCAGCGGCGGATGGACGGCGAGGCCGAAGTCCTGGAGCAGCGGATTGAGATCGCGACCCTCCATCGGCGCCTGGGCGAAGCGGGCGAAGGGGTTCGAGGTGAACAGCACGAAGAGGTAGAAGGCGACCGCCACCCAGGCCTGAACGCCGAGGACGTTGGCGCGCAGCGTCTCGGGCAGATTGCGGCCGAACCAGGCGACCAGCGCCCCGAACAACGCCAGGATCGCCACCCAGAGCAGCATCGAGCCCTCGTGGTTCCCCCAGACGCCGGAGATCTTGTAGATCATCGGCTTGGTGGAATGGGAATTCTCGAAGACGTTGACGACCGAGAAGTCGGAGGCGACGTGGGCCCAGGTCAGCGCCGCGAAGGCGATGGCGACGAAGAGGAACTGGCCGCCGGCGATCGGCCCGGCGGTCGACATCAGGCGAGCGTCGCGGGTCGCGGCGCCCCAGATCGGCACCACCGACTGGACGAGCGCCAACGCCAAGGCCAGCACCAGGGCATAATGTCCGATCTCGACGATCATCCCGTTTCCTCCTCGCGTCCGCCCGTCCGGCGGATCGTCCATGGTCCGTTCCGGCGTCTCGCCGCAGCGAGAGGCGGCACTCCCCTCCCCCGCGCCACCGGCGCGGAGCCCTTCTCCCGCGAGGGGAGAAGGGGAGCCTCGGGGCGATGTGGTTCCTCACATCACCGCCGGGGCCGCGTGGCAGCGCGCGAGTGCGCGCCCTCCCCGTCACTTCTTCAGTGTCGCCTTCGCCGCCTCTTCCTGCCAATGGCCGGACTGTTTCAGCGCGTCGGCGACTTCCTTCGGCATGTAGTTCTCGTCGTGCTTGGCGAGCACGGTGTCGGCCTTGAACGACCCATCGGGGGCGAGCGAGCCCTCCGCCACCGTCCCCTGGCCCTCGCGGAAGAGGTCCGGCAGGATGCCCTGGTAGGTGACCGGCACCGTGGCGGCGCCGTCGGTGACGCGGAACGACACGGAGGTGCCGCCACCGCGCTGGATCGAACCCTCCTCCACCAGCCCGCCGAGCCGCAAGCGGGTGCCGGGCTTCACCTTGCCGGCGACGAGGTCGGAGGGCGAGGTGAAGAAGGTGATGCGGTCGTTGAGGGCGAAGAGCACCAACCCGACCGCGGCGACAAGAACCAGACCGGCGAAGCCGATGAGGGTCAGACGTTTCTGCTTGCGGGTCATGTCATCCCCTGTGTTTGGCGAGTTGCCCGTCGGCGTCGCCGCCGGCGGGGTCGTTCGATAGCATCAGGGCTTCGGGCCCGCGGTCAAGGCGTCGAGACGCGCCAGCGCGGCGGCGTCGCCGGCGAAGGCCGCCCTGGCCTGGGCGATAGCCGCCTCGGCCTCGGCCGCGCGACCGAGATTTCGCTCGGCCCGAACCAGTCGTTCCCATTCGTCGATGGTGCCGCCGGAAGCGGCGAGCCGGTCCCGCAGCCGGCCGACCATCGTCTCGATCATCTTGGCACGGTCTTCCGGCGACATCTGGGCGGCGGCATCCACGTCGGCCGCGCTCGGACCGGGGGCCGAGGACGCCGGCGGCGCGGCGGAGGGCGGCGGGATGGGCGTCACCGGCGTCGACATCGGCGCCCGGCTCGGCGGCACCCCGGCGGCGGCCTCGGCCTTGGCGAGTTCCTCGCGAACGGTGGGCAACCACGGTTCGTCACCGGTGGCGCGGGCGACGAGCGCCCGCCAGGCGGCGACGGATTCGGTGGCCTTGCCTTCCTGCGACAACGCGAGGGCGAGATACATGCGTGCCAGAATACCCTCGGGCGCGACCTCGACGGATTTTTCGAAGGCGGCGCGGGCGTCGGCGGTGACCATACCGGAGGCCTCGGCGGTGAGCGCCTCGCCGAGGCCGTTCTGGCGCCGCTCGGTCGGGCCGTCGAGCCGGATGGCGGTGCGCCAGGCTTCGGCCGCCCGGTCCATGCGTCCCAGCCGCATATAGACCGGAGCCAGGACTTCCCAACCACGGGCGTCGCCGGGATCGGCCGCGAGATGCGCCTCGACCCGGGTGACGAGATCGTCGAGCGACTGTCCGCCGGCCGTGGCGGCCACGGCGGCCCTGCGCTCGGCGAGCGGCTGATCTGGCCGATCGGGGTGGCCGAGCGTGAGATAGGTCGCGATCGCCATCGCCGGCACCACGACGACCGCGATCGCCGCGACGAAGCGCGAACGCCCACGGGACGTCGACGGCGCGACGGCGGCGGCGGAAGGGCGAGAAGCCTTGAGGATGCGGCGGGAGATCTCGGCGCGCGCCGCCTCGGCCTCCACCGGGCCGACGAGACCGGCCTCGAGGTCGCGATCGACCTCGGCGAGTTGGTCGCGGTAGACGGAGACTTCGCCGGTGCCTTCGGGCTCGGCGTCGGTCTTCGCGTCGCGACGCATCAGCGGCAGCAGGACGATCGCCGCAGCGAGCGCGGTCATGCCGGCGAACAGGGCCCAGATCAGCATCGCGTGGTCGTCCGCTCCTCGTCGTGACCGCAAGGCGGCCGATCGTTTCGGCTCGCCGAAGCGGCGGCCGACAATTCGTACGGCGGGTCAGATAACCTCACCCATCCGGATCGGCAATGGGAGAAGGGTCTACAACGGATCGCCACACGAGATGTTGACCGGGATCATGGCGATCACGCGGCGTGCGCGGAGGGGGTGTCGCGGAGGGGGAGAGGCGCCGGCGATCAGCCGGCGGCCCGGCTGGACTTGGCGGCGAAGAGATCGCGGCTCTTGGTCAGGACGGCGGCATAATCCTCGCCGAAGACGAGAGCCGCGAGGCGGATGGCGGCATCGACCGCATCGACCAGGGTGCGCTTGTCGAGCGCCTGCGACGACTTGAGATCGGCCATCAATTTGGCCGAAACGACTTCGAGCGTCGCCTCGACTTGTTTGCGGGTCCGGCCCACCAGTTCGTTGACGGCGAGGCTCTCGGCCGCCAGACGCGCCTCGATCGACAGGCGGACGGCGAACTCCGCGTCCTCGTAGCCGGCCGGATCGAAGCGGCCGACATATTCGCCACCGGTGGTCTCGACCCGGAGGGCACGGCGGACGAGACCGGGCGCCGGCTCGACCCAACGAGAGACCGCTTCCGACATCGTCACCTTGGCCGCGCCGATACGCCGCATCCAGGCGGGCACGGCTTCCACCGGCATGAGCATGGCGAGGCTGCGGGAAATATCGTGATAGGCGCGCAGATCGACGAGGAAGCCGGCGCGCGAGGCCGCGTCGGCGCCGCGATGCCGGTTGAGGGTGGCGAGCCGCTCCAATTGGGCGATGACCACCTCGACCAGCACGCCGTAGCGGCTGGCCGCGACGAGGCGAGGATCGATCGAGCCGGCGAGACGGGTGGCGAGCGTCGCCACCACCACCGGTGTCGAGGTGTGGGCGAGCATCGCCGCGCCGATCCATTCGGCGGTCATCTGCACCTGATCGAGGGAGGCGCGCACGACGTCGGCCAACCGCGACGGCTCGGCGACGTCGAAGGTGGTGATGTTGGCGGGCAACTGACCGAAGAGGTTGGCGAAGGCGGCCTCGTTCTGGAGAACATAGGCGGCATCGACCAGATCACGGTAGACCGCGTCGCCGCCGAGCTGGCTCGAGAGCCGCTGGCGAATGCGCGGATCGGCACCGGCGTCGCGCAGGAGGTCGACGATGCGCGCCGTCACCTCGCGGCGCAGCTTGCGCGCGATCGGGGTGACGTCGGCGGTCGGATCGTAGGGGTCGGCGGCGATGGCGCGCTCGTAGTCCTCGGAAGCGATGTCGCGGCGGATCCAGGTCCAGATCACCGGCAGCGAGGCGGCGGCGACACGTCCGGTGACGTGGGCGGTGGTCGTCTCGGCGACGACGAAGGGCTTGAGCGGCGCGAAGAAGGCGGCCTCGAGGCGGGCCGACCAGGGTTCGCCGCCGACACGACGCGGGGTCGGCACGGCAATGGGCGCGTCGACGAAATCGAGCCCTTCGATGGCGGCCAGGATGAGGTCGTTCGGCAGGTCGCCCTCCGCATGCGAGGCACGCAGGGAGCGGATCAACATGGATCGCGCCGTCGGCGACAGCGATTCCATGTAGGCTCTGACCTTCGATGTGATCAGCCCGGCTGCGGGCATCGCACGACCCCCGTGGTGCAGGTTTCGCCGACGGCGCGGGATCCCTCCCGGTGGTCGACCCGAACGGTGGGGCCCCCTTCCGGGACGCGTCACACCATCGAGCCTCGAAGATCGTTCAAAGCACTTAAGAATTGATGAGTGGAGGTCGCAGCCGGCGAAGAACCTCGGCTCAGGAAATCGGACGCCAACTGCCGTCGGGCTGGCGACAGGCGGTCGAGCGCACCGTCTCGGCCTTGGAATCGACGGTGATCTGATCGACATAGTCGCGGCAGGTGTACTGATTGACCGAATAGGCGGGACCCGGGGACACCGAACCCCGATGTCCGGTGGCCGGATTGCGCCATTCGCGCGACGTGCCGGGGGCGGTCGATTCGAGTGCTTCGAATTCGGCCTGAGCCGCGAGGCGACGATCGGTCTCGTCGAGCCGGCCGCCCACCGCGCTGCCCGCCCAGGCGGCGAGCAGCGGGGCCGCGCCCGGCGACGGGGCCTTGGGGCTCGGTGCGGAATAGCCGATCAGCCCCCCCGTCAGAGTGCCCGCCATCGAACCGACGCCCGATTTCGATCCGGTGTCCGTGCAGGCTGCGGTGAGGCCGGCGATGGCGGCGACCAGGGCCAGGGTGCGGAGCGTCATGAGGGCTTTCCGTAGGCTTCGGGCGCGGGGGGACGTCTTCACGAGGGCAACCGAACCGCCGTGCGAGAACGGAAACAGGTTACGTTTCGTCGTCCATCGTGGCCGAAATGGGTCCGCCGACGGAATGGAATCACAGAGCGGGCAACACCAACCTACAACGCAGTCCGCCCAGCGGCGACTTGTCGAGGCCGAATTCGCCACCATAGAGTGCCGCCAGTTCCGTGACGATGGCGAGACCCAGTCCGGAGCCGGGAACCTTCTCGTCGAGGCGGCGGCCGCGTTTCAGCGCCTCGCCGCGCCCTTCGAGATCGATGCCGGGGCCGTCGTCGTCGACGAGAACGACGAAGAAGCGGCGATCCGCGCCGGGCGCGCCGGTCGTGGCGGGGACCATGTGGACGGCGACGTCGACCCGCTCCTCCGCCCATTTGCAGGCATTGTCGAGGAGATTGCCGAGGGCCTCCTCGAGATCCTCGCGTTCGCCACGGAAGCGGATGCCCGCCTCGATGTCGTCGGCGATCTCGATCGCGGCGGCCTCGTGGATGCGGCGCATGGCGCGAATCAGGCGTTCGACGACGGGAGAGACCTCGGTGACGGCGCCGATGACGCGCCGTTGCGCCGCCATGCGGGCTCGCTCGAGATGGTGCTCGACATGCTGGCGCATCAAGGTGACCTGCTCGACCACGGTCGGCGCGATCGGCGCCTCGGAGGCGCGCGCCTCGTTGAGGAGCACCGAGATCGGCGTCTTCAGCGCGTGGGCGAGATTGCCGACGTGGGTTCGGGCGCGTTCGGTGGTCTCGCGGTTGGCCTGGATGAGGGCGTTGAGTTCGTCGGCGAGAGGAGCGATTTCCGCCGGGAAGGCCCCCTCGAGGCGCTCGGCCTCGCCGGCGCGGATGCGGTAGAGCGCGTCGCGGATGCGGTCGAGGGGGGCGAGGCCGAGACGAACCTGGACGACGGTGGAGACGACCAGTCCGAAACCGACCACGGCGAGGAGCAGGGCCGTGCGCCAGGAGAAGCCGGAGATGTCGTCGTCGAGTTCGCCGGCATTGCCGGCGACGCCGAGCCGATAGACCTCGGTGCCGTCGAAATCGACCTCGCGCTCCAGCGTGCGCAGACGTTGGCCGTCGGGCCCGTCGATGTAGGCGCGGGAGATGTGATCGCGATCGGGGACGGTGCCGACGTCGCTCGGCAGGCGCAGGACCTCGCCGGTCAGCGACGGCGAGTTGACGACGACCCGGCCGTCGGAGGCGCGGCGCACCACCCAATACCAACCGGAGAGCGGCAGTTCGAAGCGCGCCTCACCGAGATTGTCGGGCTGTCGGAAGGTTCCCGCGCCATCGGACTGGGAGGCGAGCGCCCCGACCAGCGTCTTCAGATAGACGGCCAGGCGCTGGTCGAAGGAGCGTTCGACGGAGCCGCGGTAGACGGTGATCAGCACGAAACCGGCGACCGCCAGGGACAGGGCGCTCCACAGCGCGGCGAGACCGAAGAGGCGCCGGGCGAGCGAGCTAGACCGCATCGACCGACGTGCCGACGGTATAGCCGAGGCCGCGGATGGTCTGGATCAGATCGACCCCGAGCTTCTTGCGCAGACGCCCGACGAAGACCTCGATCGTGTTGGAATCCCGATCGAAATCCTGATCGTAGAGATGCTCGACCAGTTCGGTGCGGGAGACGACCCGCCCCTGGTGCATCATCAGATAGGCGAGCAGACGGTACTCGTGCGAGGTCAGCTTGATCGAATGGCCGTCGACCGTCACCTTGCCGGCGCGGGTGTCGAGGACGACGGGACCGACGACGATCTCGTTGGAGGCGAGGCCGGCGGCGCGGCGCACCAGGGCGCGGATGCGCGCCTGCACCTCCTCCATGTGGAAGGGCTTGGCGACGTAGTCGTCGGCGCCGGCGTCGATGCCGGCGACCTTGTCGGACCAGCGGTCACGGGCGGTGAGCAGAAGGACCGGCATCTTGCGGCCGGCGCGGCGCCATTTCTCCAGGACGGTGATGCCGTCCGTCAGCGGCAGGCCGATGTCGAGGATCACCGCGTCGTAGGGCTCGGTATCGCCGAGGAAATGGCCCTCCTCACCATCGACGGCGCTGTCGACGGCGAAGCCGGCCTCCTCGAAGGCCTCGACGAGCTGACGGTTGAGGTTCTTGTCGTCTTCCACCACCAGCAGCCGCACCGCCGATCTCCGATCTCGCTCGCCACCGTCGCGTCGGTGGCGTTCAGTTGCCGATGCTATCGTACACCATGCGCCCGGTGCCCGCATCGAGCAGGACCCGGCGGACCTTGCCGAAATCGTCGAGGAGCGTGACACGATAGACCAGAAGGCCGTTGGAACGGCAGAGATCGGCGCGGACGATGTCGCCCGTCAGGCCGCGGCGAATCTCGGCGAGCCGACGCGCCTTGCCCTGGGTGAGGATCTCCTGCACCGCGGCGCCCCCGAGACACTCGGAAACCTCCGGCATCGCGGCGGCGCGCACGCCGCCGAGACTGCCGACGAGAAGAAGCGCGGCGACTATGGACCCGACTCGTGTCATGGCGCGACGGTAGCGAGGGGCCTCTGAACCTGCCATGAACATCGTCGGGCACCCTCCCGCCGCAACCGTTGCGCGACGCCGAAGACGGCGCCTTCCGTTTCACGTCTTCGTGACGCCGCCGCCGACCGGACCATCGGTGAGGAAGCGCAGGACGGTATTGGCGAGGCCGAGACCGGTGACGATCACGCCGGCCGTCCGGGAATCGGCGAGCGTCGTCCAGTCGGTCGCCATCAGGACGCCGACGAGCGCCGCGGCGAGGTTGAGGATCAGCGTGCGGTAGCCTTTCATCGGAGGTCTCCATTCGGGTGAGGGACGTGGATTTCGACCGCGAGGCGGGAATGCGGGACGCGGCGGGTCAGAGCCGGAACGTCCCGGAACGCCAGACGCCGGGACCGACGGTCGCAGCGATCTGGGCGACGCGGACATCGAGGTCGACGACGGCGGGACCGACATCGGCGTCGCGAACCGCCCGGTCCCAGGTCCAGGTCGGCGTGGCGACCTCGATCTCGCGGATCAAGGTGGCGCCGAGGCGGATCTCCAGGCGGTAGGACTCCGTCCCCTCCGGCAAAGGCACCTCGCCGGGACCCCAGGCATCGGCGCCGGGGGCGCGCGATCGCCGGATCCAGGCGAAGCGGACGTCGCCCGTCACCGGATCGGGAGTGGCCGTCAGATGGGCCGGGCTCCACGACCACAGTCCGCGACCGGTGGCGGTGACGGCGATCTCGGTGTGGCTGTCGCGGGAATAGTCGTCGCGGGCCGGGCCGACGCGGAAGACCACTTCGCCGCCGAGATCCTCGAGGCCGAGGGGCAGGGTCACGGGCGCCTCGTCGAGGACGACCAAGCGAGTGCCGGGCGGAATCGCCGAGATGCCGGACCACACGTCGTCGGTGCCGCCCTGCACCCGAATGAGACGCGACAGGCGCCAGGTGGCGGCGGCGATCATCTCGGCTCGCGCATATTGCAACACCTCCCACAGGCCGCTCGGCGCGCGCACCGCGACCCGGCAGGCGCCCGCGAGAACGATCGCCTCGGCTTCGGCGGCGAGGCTGCCGGCGTGGAGGGTGACGTCGAGGGTGGAGACCTCGTCCCACAGGGCGACGGGGCCGAGACGGAGCGCCGAAGCGGTGACGCCGAGGGTCGCGGGCCGTGCGATCGCGCCGACCGCCGACCAACTGCCCTCGCCGAGGCGACGCCAGATCGCCAATTCGCCCGGCCAGGGAACGGCGAGCGCGGCGATCCAGGGGCGATGGAGATCGGTGGTGCCGCTCGAATGGGCGATGTCGAGGACCTCGACCAAGGGCGCCCCCCACACCGTCGCCGGCGTGCCGGTGCGGGCGCGCGGAGTGGCGCGGACCGGCCCATGGATCGCCGGATCGACGGTGCGGGCCTCGATGCGACGCTGCTCCCCATCGGTGAGGCTCTCGATCAGGACACGCTCGACCCGGTCGGCGACGGCGAGATCGAGAATGTCGCCGGGCTCGAGGGCGACGCGGCCGGGATCGACGGCGAAGGTCAGCGTGGTGCGGGCCGCCCAGACGTCGGCGAGCCAGGTGTCGGCGACGCCGACCATGGTCTCGATCGGGGCGACCAGCGCCAATTCGGCCGAGGAGGTGCGCCGGGCGCTGCCGTCGAGGCGGCGGGAAGAGACGGTGGCGCGACGATGATCGAGCGCGGCGTCGGAGAAGGTGACGGCGACTTCGCGCGGCAATTCGGCTTCCTGCGCCCGACGGATCTCGACCAGCGGCCGGTCGTCGGCGTCGACGCAGTCCTCGGCGGCGAGGGTGGTGTCGGGACGTCGAGCGCGACCGGCGAAGCAGAGGCCGGAGCCGGTGTCGAGCGCGTCGATCTGGAAGGCGGCGATGAGCGGTTCCAGCGCCTCGCGAGCCGACATGCGGCGATCGACGACATAGCCGTCGACATGGCCGGAGACGGCGCGAAAGCGCGTCCCGGCAATGCCGTGATCGGTGAGAAGCGCCGCGATCAGCCCCTCGAGGCTCGAGCCCCCGAGCCGGCCGGTGAGCCAATGGCCGGTCGCCCAGGAGGCGCCGTCGGCCCAGACCCCGGTTTCGGTCGGGAAGGTCGGAAAGGGTCGGGCGTCCCAGGTCCACAGGTGGATGCCGTCGAGATCGACCATCGGGCCGCCATAGACCGGCGAGATCGGATTGGCGCCGGGCGTCGTCGCCGGGGTCCAATGATCGATCACCGCCTCCAGCGCGCGGCGCTGGACGAGGTCGTCACGGGTGCCGATCGAGAACCACGGCCGGCGGCTCTCCGACGACTTGGGATCGGGAAAGACGTTGGGCTGGTTGGCGCCGAGATCGACCGCCGGGCAGCCGACCTCGGTCAGCCAGATCGGCTTCATCCCCGGCACCCAAGCGGTGGCGGTCGCGGCCTCGACGCCGCCCGGCCGGTCGTGGTGGAGGTTCGACCACCAGCCGACCAGATCCTTGGGGCGGAAGACCCAGGGCTCGCCGTGGGCGCCGTCGGTGATCGGGGTGCGGGTCTGGGCGCGGCGCGCCGCCTCGTCGGCATAATACCAGTCGAAGGCCTCGCCCCCGGCGATACGGGAGGCGAGGTGGGCGCGATCGGTCGGCAGGTCGGCGAGGTCGCGATCGAGATGATCGCCACGCCGCCAGTCGGTCAGCGGGAAATAGGCGTCGATGCCGACGAAGTCGACGTCGGGCGATGCCCACAGCGGATCGAGATGGAAGACCACGTCGCCGGATCCGTCCGTCGGCTGGAAGCCGTTCCATTCGGTCCAGTCGGCGCCGTAGGAAATCTTGGTGCCCGGTCGCAGGATGGCACGAGCGTCGGCGGCGAGCCCCACCAGCGCCGCGACGAAGGGATGCGATCCGCCGGCGCCGCGCAGGGTCGTCAGACCGACGAATTCCGAGCCGAGCAGGAAGGCGTCGACGCCGCCGGCGACCTCGGCGAGGGTGGCGTAGTGGAGGAGCATCCGCCGCAGCGTCCACTCCTGCGGGCCCGCATAGGCGACGCCGCCGGCGAGGGCCGCGAAATCGGCGGGGGCGGCGGTGCCGACGAAGGCGGCGATCTCGGTCGCGGCGGTCGCGGTGCCGTCGGGGGAGCCGGGCCGGCCGGGC
>JAFHCF010000228.1:0-10154 GCA_048497495.1 Prosthecomicrobium sp. | reverse complement strand
GCCGTATTCCGCCGTCGGCGTCTGTGGCGGAATACGGCTTCGCCTATTCCTCCCTACGGTCAACGCTTACAACCCCCTGACCTTCGGCCGCCCTCTGCCCTCCAGCATCAAGGCGGTCAACGCCCAGACCAGGGCGTCGAGGCGGTCGGGGGAGCGGCCGGTGGAGAGGCCTTCGGGGGCGAAGTCGCAGAGCTCGTCCTCGAGTTCGGGGAAGGCGCCGACGTGGCGCACCCTTCCTTGCGCGTAGAGGGCGGCGACCGGCTCGGCGCGCAGCCATTTGCCGCGCGTCGCCCGGACCGTCCTGACCGGCACGGTGGGGTCGACCTCGCGCAGCACGCTCGTCACCATCTCGCCGCCCTGGTTGATCTCGGCGACGAGGGCATCGGCGTCGAGCGACGCGTAGAGCCCGATGGCGCGCGCCGCCCATTCGGTCGGGCGCGCTCCACGGATCGAGGCGTCCGCCAGGACATGGGCGACGCCGGTCTCCGCGAGACCCACCGCGACGATGCCGCAGGCGTCGGATTTCGGGCCGGAGGACGCTGGCGGGTCGACGGCTACGACGATGCGGGTCATCGGCGGGGCGGTGTCGACGCGGGCGCGTTCGATCTCGTCGCGGCGCCACAGGGCGTCCTCGCGATCCTCGATCAGCTCGCCGTCGAGTTCTTGGCGGCCGAGCCGGGTGCCCTGATAGCGGCCGACGACGACGTCGAGGAAGCGCGGGGCGAGGTTGAAGGCGTTGGCGCGGGTCGAGGCGCGGGCGACGACGCAAGTCCCGTCGGCGACGAGGCGCTTGACCAGCGGCACGGCGCGCGGCGTGGTGGTGGCGACCTGACGCGGCCGGTCGCCCAATCGCAATCCGAACTGCAACATGTCCCAGACCTCCTCGGCATGGCGCCATTTGGCGATCTCGTCGGCCCAGGCGACCTCGAACTGCGGGCCGCGCAGGGCTTCCGGGTCTTCCGACGAAAAGGCCTGGGCGACGGCGCCGTTCGGCCATTCGAGTTTGCGTAAGGACGGCCGCCACTGCGGCCGCTCGGCGCGGCGATGGAGGCGCAGCAGGCCGGAGACCCCCTCGATCATGACGTCGCGGACGTCGGCGAAGGTCTCGCCGACCAGGGCGATGCGGCCGGTCGACAGAGCCCCGAAGGGCTCGCGGCCGAGCGCCACCGCCTTCACCCATTCGGCCCCGGCGCGGGTCTTGCCGGCGCCGCGCCCGCCGAGCAGCAGCCATGTGGTCCAGTCGCCCTCGGGCGGCAATTGGTCGGGCCGCGCCCACAGGAGCCAATCGTCGCGCAGCCGGTCGCGTTCGGCCGCGGTCATCAGGCCGGCGGCGCGGGCGAGATCATTCCGCGCGTCGGAGGCTCTCAAGGCGGCGCGCAAGGTCGAGGCGGAACTCATCGATGTCGGGCTCCGGCTCGGTGGTGTCGCGGCCGGCCTGCTTCTCCAGGCCGATGAGCAGTTCGAGGGTGCGGGCGAGCGCGCCGAGGGTGCGGGCGTCCTTCTCCTCGAGGCTCGGCGGCGCCGCCCCCTCGAAGCGGCGCTCGACCTCGGCGATCTGGCGCTCCACCGCCCGGAAGAGGCGGGCGACCAGAACGTTGCGATCGAGCGGTTCGGCGTGGGCCGCCGCTTCGCCCGAGGGCCGGCGACGACGCCAGCCGCCGCGCTTGGCGCGTCCCCGGATCTTGTCGGTGGAGACGCCGTAGGCCTGGGCGAGGGCGCCGACCGCGAGGTCGGAGCCCTCGTAGGCGGCGCGGATCTCGCTCCATGGTGGAGTGGATGTCGCGGGATCGGCCGACGGCGATCCGCCGCCGTCCGGAGACTGGGAGGTGTCGTCGATCAAAGGGGCACCCGAGACTGGAGGGGAGCGTGGGGGACGGAACGCCTGCCGTGAGGATGAGGGGACGTCGAGATGCGGCGACGCGATCACGCTACCGAACGAAACCATTCGGCGGACCGATTCCAGCACTCGAGAGGAAACGTTTCGATCACCGGAGCCGGGCGTCTCGCCCCTCGGCGGCGCCGCGCCGAGGCCTCGCCACCGACACGACCGGGATCATGTGAAAAGGATGCGGGGGGAGCGTCACGCCGTCAAGCGAGAGGCCGTACTTTTCGTCGACGCGCCCTCCCGACGGGAGGCGAAATTCACGTCAATACGTTGTTTTCAAAAGATCTATTTCTTCTTCGGCGGAAGCGGCGCGGCCGGCGGAATCTCGCCGGGCCACTCGACGATCCAATCCTCGAGCGTGTCGGCGGGGATATCTTCCTCCGATCTCACCCGGCCGCTCACCGAGATGCCGGCACGGTGGACCGTGTCGGGATCGCCGGAGACCAGCGGATGCCAGGGGTAGAGATCCCGTCCTTCGGCGAGCAGGCGATAGGCGCAGGTCGGCGGCAACCAGGTGTAGGTCTGGGTCATGACCTCCTCGACGTCGAGCTCGACACAGTCGGGGACGAAGTCGTGACGGTTCGCATACGACTTGCACAGACAGGTCTGGCGATCGAGCAGCTTGCAGCCGACGTCGGTCCAGAAGATCTCGCCGGTCTCGTCGTCCTCGAGCTTGTTGAGGCAGCAGCGTCCACAGCGATCGCACAGGCTGTCCCATTCGGCCCGCGACATCTCGTCGAGCCGTTTGGCCCGCCAGAACGGCGGTGATCGGCGGGGCTGCTTCACGGTGTCGTCCACGATTTCCGTCCTCGTCCGGAGTGAGCGATGGCGCCCTCCCCTTCCCGCCCCTCGACCCGGAGGCGGTCAACCATTAAACTCTCGTCAACCTTTCCGCTTCGCGCGCCGCGCGGCGGACGTCTCTTGCGAACGGACGCATTCCCTTGGCCGAGAACACGCCGCCCCCCGAGGAGACGCCGCGCACCGAACCGCCCGAAGCGGCCGGCCCGAGCGAAGCCGCGACGAACGCGACGACGTCGAACGAGGCGGCGCCCGCCGTAGAAGACGGTACACAGCGCGAGACCTCCGTCGACGACGGCACCGCGACCCCGCCGCCGAGCCTGCGCGCCCGTGTCGCGCGTCGGCTCCTGGCGATCGACGCGGCGATCGACACGGCGGTCTACCGCGTCGGCACCGGCGCGGTCGAGGGGTATCGTCGACTTTCCTTGGCGATGCGCTTCTTCCGGGTGCGCGGGATCAAGCGGGTCTTCGTCGAAATCCTCGACGACGGACTGACCTTCGGCGTCGCCGGCTTCGTGCTGATGCTCACCCTGGCGCTGCCGGCGATGGAGGTGACCCGGACCGATTGGCGCAAGAACGTCGACTATTCGGTGCTCTTCCTCGATCGCTACGGCAACGAAATCGGCCGGCGCGGCATCACGCTCGACGATTCGGTGCCGCTCGAGCAGTTTCCCGATCATCTGATCAAGGCGCTGCTCGCCACCGAGGATCGCCGATTCTTCGATCACTTCGGCATCGACGTCATCGGCACGACGCGCGCCGTGATCGCCAACCTGCGCCACAAGACGGTGGTGCAGGGCGGCTCGTCCCTGACCCAGCAGTTGGCCAAGAACCTGTTCCTGACCAACGAACGCTCGATCGAGCGCAAGATCAAGGAAGCCTTCATCGCCCTCTGGCTCGAGGCCAACCTTTCGAAACGCGAGATCCTCAAGCTCTATCTCGACCGCGCCTACATGGGCGGCGGCAGCTTCGGGGTGACGGCGGCGAGCGAGTTCTATTTCGGCAAGTCGGTGCGCGACATCGATCTGGCGGAGGCCGCGATGCTCGCCGGCCTGTTCAAGGCGCCGTCCAAATACGCTCCCCACGCCAACCTCCCGGCGGCGCGGGCGCGCGCCAACGACGTGCTCTCCAACATGGTCGCGGCCGGGTTCCTGACCGAGGGCCAGGTGGTGGCGGCGCGGCGGCGGCCGGCGAAACCCGTCGATCGCCAGCGCACCTATTCGCCCGACTACTTCCTCGACTACGCCTTCGACGAGGTACAGGAGATGGCGCCGGCCGAGCACACGCTGGTGGTGCGCACCACCATCGACGTGGGACTGCAGAAGAAGGCGGAGGAGGCGATCGAGAACACGCTCAGGCAGTACAGCGAGGAATACGACGTCGGCCAGGGCGCCGCGGTGTTCATGGAGCCGCTCGGCGCGGTGCGGGCCATGGTCGGCGGCCGCGACTACTCCACCAGCCAGTTCAATCGCGCCACCGACGCGGCGCGCCAGCCGGGATCTTCGTTCAAGCCCTATGTCTACATGGCAGCGATGCTGGCGGGAAAGACCCCGACCTCGACCATCTCCGACCAGCCCTATTGCATCGGCAACTGGTGCCCGAAGAACTACGGCGGGAGTTATCACGGACGGGTCACCCTGCTCGAGGCGATCGCCCGCTCGCTGAATTCCGTGCCGGTCCAGCTCGGCGCCCAGATCGGGCGCGAGCGGGTGGCGGCGGTGGCGCGTCAGTTCGGCATCGACCTGCCGGTCAAGCCCGACTGGCCCTTCGTCATCGGCGCCTTCGAGGTGCACATGATCGATCACGCCGCCGGCTTCGCGGTCTTCGCCAACGGCGGCCACCGGATCGAGCCCTATGGGGTGGAGGAGATCCGCACCACCGCGGGCAAGATCCTCTACGATCGCGCTCGCGAGGCCAAGCCGCCACCGCAGGTCTTCCCCTCAGACAAGATCGCCGACATGGGGCGGATGCTGTGGAACGCGGTGGAGACCGGCACCGGTCAGCGCGCCAAGCTCGACGGCATCCCTGCGGGCGGCAAGACCGGCACCACCCAATCGTCGCGCGACGCCTGGTTCTGCGGCTTCACCGGCAACCTGGTCGGCGTCGTGTGGGTCGGCAACGACGACTATCACCCGATGGAGCGGGTCACCGGCGGCATGCTGCCGGCGCCGATCTGGCACGAGGTGATGGCCTACGCCCACCAGAACATCGAGCTCAGGCAGGCCCCCGGCATGCCGGCGCCGCGGCGCGGCGGGCCGCTGGTGGCGAGTGGCCGAGGTCCGAGCGGGCTCTCCTCTCCGGATGCGGCGCCGCTTTCGGGACGTCCCAAGCCCCTGTCGGCGAAGTCGATCGGGGTCCTGACCGAGATCGAGAGGCGGCTCGGCTCGGCCGCCCGGCTCACCGCGCCGCCGCCGGCCGGCGGCGCGCCGGCGCCGGCCCGATCGGGCGCGTTGCGGTCGCCGACGCCGCCCGGCGGGCGGCTCGTCCGGGTCGCGTTCGGCGGAGCGGCGGGCGGTCTCGTGCCTCTCTCGGGTCCGGGCGACGGGCGCGGGCGCCATTGACGGAGCCGGCGACGGCGGCGAGGATCGGCCCGTTTCGGCGGCGACGATTCCGCGATCGTCGCGTGTCGCCCGGTGCTTCGGGACTCCCTGCCGCCACCGCGGCGTTCCTCACCTGAACCGGATCGCTGGCGTGCGCTTCCTCCTCGAACTCCTCGTCACCCTGATCGTCGCCCTCGCTCTCGGGCTGGCGACGGCGTGGTACATGGTCGACGCGCCGCGCATCGGCCTCGGAGTGGGCAAGTGGCACGCGGTGCCGCCGGTGACGGCGGAGAGCGCCGATCCCTATACCCGCGCCCGCATCGCCCGCACCGGCGAGATCGCCCTGGGTGTCGGCGAGGGGCTGGTGTTCATCGCCGAGGAGGACGAGAGCGGGCGCGGGCTCGACGGCGCCTGTGAATACAGGCTATCCGGCGAGACCCCGACGGCGCGGCTGTGGACGTTGTCGGTCACCGACGGCGAAGGCGGACTGGCGGCGACGCCGAGCGGCCGCACCTTCCTCACCTCGCGAGAAATCCTGCGCGACGTCGACGGGCGCTTCGAGATCGTGATCTCGGCCCCGGCGCGCCCCGGCAACTGGTTGCCATCGCGGAGCAAGGGACCGGAGAAGCTGATCCTCAGGCTCTACGACACGCCGCTGGCGCTGTCGCCGGACGCCGGCATGGTGATGCCGCGGATCGAGCGGGGGGCGTGCCGATGATCCGTACGCTGGTCTGGTTTCTCGGGGCCCTGCTCTTGGCCGGTATCGTCCACATCGCCGCGGTGATCGGGCTGCCGCGCTTCGCCGTGGTCGATCCGTGGCGGGAAATCGAGGCGCTCGCCCCCAAGGAAGTGTTCACGCCGCTGCCGCGCGCCGCGCCGGGGGTGAAGACCCTGCCCGGTCTCGATCCGGCGATGCTCCACACCGTGTGCCGTTTCGCCCTCGATCGCGGGCCGATGCGGATCAAGGCGGACGCCGCCGGCAACTACTGGTCGCTGTCGCTCTATGATCGCCATGGGCTGTGGGTATGGGGCGTCGACAACCGGGCCGCCGAACAGAAGCCGATCGACATCCTGGTCGCCTCCAACGTCCAGGTGGCGCAACTGCGCGAGACCCTGCCGGAGGAATACGAGGACGTGGTGATCGTCGATTGGCCGGATCGGGTCGGCTTCGCCATCTACAAGGTACTGGTGCCCGATCCGTCGCAGGAGGCGGAGACCCGCGCCGTGCTCGAGACCGCCAAATGCGGCGCCACGCCGCTCTCGTGAGCACCGGCGCGTATTATTTCTGCGGCACGTCGACCTTGATGGTCTCGCCCTTGGTGTAGCGCGAAAGGGTCGGTGAACCGGCCATACGCCGTGGGGTCGCGGGCATGTCGGCCTCGGCGCGGCCGATGGCGCCGCGAAGTTCGATCCAGGCCGCCTCCGCCTCGAGCCGACGCTGCGACGGCGTCTCGACCATCATCCGGTCGATGGCGTCGCGATAGGCCGCGACCCGCAGCCGCATCGAGCGCCAGACCCAATCGACGACCCGGGCATTTTCATCGATGCGCGCATAGGCGTTGCGCAATTCCTCGGGCGCGCCGCCCCGACGCTCGTCGAGGGCGCGCAGGCGCAGGGCGTCGTCGTCGCGCACCCGCCGCGCCTCGCTCCAGAAGGGTCCGATCAGGCCGGTGTCGCCGCGCATGTCGGCGATCGCCCGGTTCCAACGGGTCTCCGAGGAGATGAAGGGATCGCGACGCAGGTAGTTGTAATAGCCCTGGGGGTCGAAGGCGTAGTCGATCTCGGGCAGGATGCGGGTGCGTTCGAGTTCGACGGCGGTGGCGCCGAACCAATCGCGCACGTGGGGGGGGCGCACCAGCGCCCAGGCGCGGTCGCGCAAGGTGCCCTCGCGGTCGGTGCGATTGAAGTCGGAGACCACCTCGCGGCGGTCCCATTCGGCGACGAGTTCACCGGCCGCCGGCATGACGCGATCGTGGAGAACGCTCGGCTCGGCGCGGCCGAAGTCGCCGGTCGGCCGCCCGCATCCCGCGAGCAGGACGGGCAGAGCGAGGGCGAGAGCGACGATCCGCCTGCGGTGCACTTGCGTTGTCCTTTCCCCCCTGCGCCCATCGGCGCGACCCCTGCCGGAACCCGGCGGCGCCGGCGATGCAGCGTTTCCGCGACCCACCGGTCGCCGGGTTGCCCCGGTTCACTCGCGACGGCGGCGGCGACGCGGCGTCCTCGGCGCGGTTTCGTCCGGGTCGCCGACCGGGTCCGCCCAATGCTCGACGCGAACGCCGGTGAACAGGGCGATGGTCGCCGGCTCGACGGTCTCGGAGGTGTCCCGGGCGCGGCGGCACGAGCGACGAACCTCGGACAACAGAACGACGTCTCCCATGACCTCACCTCGCTGGACCTTGGGGTTACCGAGGGAGTGACGGTTTCGACCGACCCCGGGCTTCCCCGCTCGTCGGCACGGAATCGCGAAGATCCTGCGAGGATCGGTGGCACGATCATGGTTAACGAAGCGTTAACCCACCCTCCCGATACTGGACGCGAACCTTCACATTCCCCGAGCGACGTGAGCGGCAGATGTCTCGATCCCAGCCGGAATACCCCGAGGCCGTCCGCCCCGTGGCGGCCACGCCGCGATCGGGAGACGTGTTGCGGTCCGCGGTCGATCTCTTCGTCCTCGCCTCGACGCACGAGCGCACCCAGATCCGCGCCTTCGCCGACCTCGTCACCGGCCTTTTGCCCGATGCCGAGCCGGCGGACCGGGTCCATGCGGCGCGGCGCCTGGCCCATCGCGCCGACACACCGCCGACCGTGGCGCGGCTGCTCGCCACCGACGCCATCGAGATCGCCGAAACGGTGATCCTGCGCTCGCCGGTGCTGACCTCCGGCGATCTGGTGGAGATCATGCGGCACGGCCCGGCCCATGTCGCGGCGGTGGCCGAGCGGCTCGGTCTCACCTCGGAAGTCGCGCTGGCGCTGACCCGCTCGAACGAGATCGAAGCGGAAATGCGCGACGCCGACCGACGTGCCGGCGGCGCGCGGGCCAACGCCCTCCCCGACCTGCCACCGACGGCGCGCGACCTCGTGGAGGCGGTGGTCGGCACCAGACCCTTCGCCGGGCTCGACGTGGAGGCCGACGTCGCGCTGCAGCGGGCGCTCGACGAACTGGCGGCGGAACTCGAGGCCGAGGCGGTCGCCCATGCGGCGGAAGCGGCGGCGGCGAAGGCGGTCCGGGAGGCGGATCCGACGGTTCCCGGCGACATCGACGCCTTTCTCGACCTCGATCCCGCGGCCCGCTGGCGGATCATCCAGGAGTCCAGCACCGCCGCGCTCCTCGCTGCGAGCCCGCGGCGGCGGCGGACCGCCGATCCCAGTCTGATCGGGCCTCGCTTGTTCTCCGCACTGGTGGCGGGTGAAAACGTTCGGCTCGGCGACGATCTGGCGGAGGCCGCCGAACTCGACCGCGCCGTCGTCGAACGCATGCTGGTCGACCGTCACGGCGAGGCGCTCGCCGTGGCCCTCGCGGCGCTCGGAATCGACGAGCGGACGGCCACCTCGATCCTGCTGCTCCACGGGGGCGAGCGCATCACGCTCGCCCACATGCAGGACCTCTCGGCGATGGCCGGGCGCATCGGCTGGCGCACCGCCGAACACCTGCTGGCGCGGTGGCGCGGCGAGAGCGCGACGGGACGGGTCGAGACCCGGCGGGTGCTCGATCCGGCGGAGCGGCGCGGCGGTGCCCGTGGCGAGGCGGCGGGTGTCGATCAGGGTCGCGGCGAGACGGATCTCGGCCGGCGGCGGAGCGGCGAGGGCTGAGCCCGAGGTCAGGCGCGCGGCGGCCACTCGGGGGCGCGGCGCGGCGCGGCGTCGGGATCGGCCGGCGGCGGTTCGATGAAGTGACGGGCCTGGCGATCCTCGACCTCGACCAGCCAGAGGTCGCCGTCGAAACGGCGTTCCGAGGCGATCCGGGCGGTGAGATCGGCGCGCGGAAGACGGGCGCCGAGCCGCTCGAAACGGCGGTCGCCCTCGTCGCCTTCCGAGAAATCCGCCTGAGGCGCCGGTCCCCAGAGATCGGCGGTCCCGTCGAGACGATCGACGGCGACGAAGATCGCGCCGGCGGCTTCCGCCCCGCGATGGACGATCGCCGCATTGGCGCCGGCGGCGAAGGCGCGACGCAGCAGCGCCGACACCCAGACGTCCGATCTCAGCCGCATCGTCTCACATCCCCGGCTCGACCGCCGCTCGGCGGCCCGTTCGCGCCGACACGATAACAGGTCGACGTCCCCGCCGCTCCGATCCGTCGGGGTTCGGACCGCGCGTTCGCGCCGATCGTGCTTCTGTTCAACGGCGCGGTTGCGCCGACGGTGCTTCTGTTCAACGGCGCGGTTGCGCCGTCTTGGCCATCAGGTCCCAGACCAGTCGATCGCTCGGCTTGCCGGTGACGGTCCAACCACGATCGGCCTCGTAGCGACGCACGGCGGAGGTCGAGCGGTCGTCCCAGCGGCCGTCGGCCTTGAGCGGACCGTAGCCGGAGGCGATCAACGCGCGTTGCAGCTTCTGCAGCTTCTCGTCGCCACTGGGCGCCAGCGGCTCGCGGGCGGCGCGACGGATCGACCCGGTGAAGACCGGAGTGTCGACCTCGGTATATGAGGACATCTCGGCGCTCGGCGCCGGATAGGCGACCGCGTCGGCGGCGGCGACGCGCATCGCCGGCGTCGACGCCGGGCCTCTCGCCGACGCGGGCGCGACCGGTTGCGCGGCGACCTGATGCGCGGCGACCCTGGTGGCGGGCGCGGTGGAGCGGACCGGCGGCAGGGCCGGGGCGGCGACCACGGAAGGGGCGGCCCGCAGCGCGGCGAGGAGGAGCTCGCTCGCCTCGCCGGTCGGTGGGGCGCCGAGGCGGCGTTCGCAGGCGCGGATCGCCTCGGTGGTGGCGG